>CAMWUZ010000160.1 GCA_947177595.1 uncultured Porphyromonadaceae bacterium
GGCTGCTCCTGACGTGGGATAGGCATCATTGTCAAGAGTGGTGTAATTATATTGTGCAATAATCTCACCAAGACTACGGGTGGTTTTATCACGGTCGCTCTTCTGAAAGTCTGAATGATTGTTGGGGAAGAAACTGTCAATCAGGTAGCCGTATCCTGTTCCGATGTCAAACTTACCTCTGCGACCTGCGGCAAGTGTGTAGAAAAGGCGTGAGAAATATTCGGTGTGGATCAGTGAAATTGGTCCGGTGTCTTTGAAAAACAGTTGTTCGCTTTCGTAAAATTTCTGGCGTGTAGCAGCAATCTGCAGTTTGAGCGATGATGGTACACCGGTGAGCAGATTTATGCGGGCATTCGCGAGCGCGGCGAGATAGCTCTGACCTACCCATAAGTTTATGTTGGCATCCAGAGAGTTGAAGCTCATGGTATTATAGCCTCCGGAGAAGAAGAGCATACTGGAAGTTGACGAGGAGATATAGCCGCCGAAACCAATCCGGAAGTTATCTTTGACAGTGGCTTTCATACTTAGATCAAACAGTCTGGTGGAATCGTTATACACCGCTTCCGGCACAAGGTTTTCCAACTTACCGGGTGTAATCGCGCGATAGTAGGAATCTTTGGCGCGGCTCAGTCCGAATGTGTCAGGGCTATTGTGAGTGAAAAGATATGTAATGTACTCATTCTGTTTCTTTGTGGCTCCGGTAACTGTGACAGAATCAAATCTTACGTATGGTGTCTGTGACTTGAATACCTCGCGGCGCAGAGTTCTTATCTGCGGGTCTATTCTCGCGGTGACGCGTGTTTTTATAGAGTCCATCATCTGCATGGCGGTGTTGTAGCCGATAGCGCAGATGGTGTCAGCCTTGTCCCAGTCAAGGAGTCCGAACATTCTCACCGGCACTGTGAGGCTCACTCCCCATTCGGGCGGCAGATTGTAGTCGTTATTCTGAATGATCATATCCTCAAGCTGCTGCATGATGTCGTTTGACTTCGGTTTTGCGTCAGGACCGGATACATTTGAGCCGATCATTATGTCCGGAGCGAAGTCGCTGTGCATCACATTGAACGGATAATTGTCATATATTCCGCCGTCATACACCAGCACACTGTCAATTTCTATGGGACGGAACACGAGCGGGAAGCTCATGGATGCTCTTATGGCATCGCCGAGCGAGCCTGATTTAAGCACAATCTTGTGCTTGGCATATACATTTGAGGTGACGGTGCGTAGCGGCACGAAGAGATTGTCGAAATTGCCGCCGCACTGGGCGGTATATGCAGAGAAAAGCTCCATAAACGCGAAGTTCATGGGCAGGGGGTTGATAAGACTTGTGGGTAGGAGTCCGGGTGACTTCTTGGTGCCGTTGTTGCCGAGATTGAAGTGCACGAGAGCGGGGGTGCGCTCGGAAGTGGCATAATAGTATGTGAGCGATGGATCTATTTTGCCGCTGCTCCAGTATTCAAAATCCTTTGACTTGATCAGTTCAAGCATCTCGGCGGGTGTGTAGCCGCAGGCATACAGTCCGCTTATGATAGCCCCCATCGATGTACCGGTGATATAGTCGATAGGGATATTGTTTTCTTCAAGCGCCTTGATAACCCCGATGTGGGCAATGCCTTTCGCTCCACCTCCGCTCAGCACGAGACCCACTGCCTGTGATCTCGTGCCGGCTACGGTGTCGCTTGTTTCTGTTGCGGTGCCTGTCAATGCGGCGAGCATCAAGGCTCCGGTAAGAAATCGTCTCATCTCCTGGAATAAATAAATAGTTGACAAAATCTAAACACCTGCACATTTCAATATGTTCACTGAAAATATTTAATTTTGCACCAAAATATATTCTTATGCCACGTATTCAATTCGACAGCCTTGATAAGAAAATTCTGAATATGCTGAGTGACAATGCCCGCACTCCGTTTCTTGAAATCGCAAGAGAGTGCGGAGTGAGTGGTGCGGCGATTCACCAGCGCATTCAGAAATTGATTAGCAGCGGGATAATCCGGGGATTTGAAACTCTTGTCAATCCGGCGGCCGCTGGCTATGAAACGTGTGCCTATATCGGCTTCTTTCTCAAAGAGCCGGGAAATTTCGACTCGGTTGTCGCAGCGCTGTGCAAAATACCGGAAGTGGTGGAATGTCATCTTACTACGGGTAAGTATGACCTGCTCATCAAATTGTATGCTCGCAACAACGATCATCTTCTTCAGATAATCCAGGGACCGCTACAGTCGGTTGGTGCAGGTCGCACCGAAACACTTATCTCTTTCAAGGAGGAATTCCGCCGTCCTCTTCCCATCGACGGCGAGGAGTAATCGCTACTGCAGCTTGTATATTATAAGAATATCATGAATCTTATCCTATAAGGAATCTTATAGGATTCGTTTGGCGTATTTACATCTTTTAAAGTCTTTTAGTATGATTGCGCAGGGAATATTTACTTTGGCGTTGTTATAATAGCGTAAGTAAGTTGAAAAGTAAAAATAAGTAGTAAGAAGCAGTTTTTATTTCAACATCCCTCGTCTCTATCTTCTGGTAGTGATACCGAAATTTAGAGCTCTCATAAATAAATAGTTGAAACGTGAGAGGAGGAGCCCAAGCGATGCTTGAGCCCCTCCTTTCGTTTTTTTATATGTCGGTGTCTTATTTCACCATGACCTTCACTGTCTTGCCTGCGGGAGTGCGAACAAGATAGATTCCGCTGCGGAGGTTGGCTGCGCTAACCTTTACGCCGGTGGTAGTGAATATCTGCGAGCCTTCAGGTGCGATGATGCAACCGTTTTCCACTCTCACTTCAGAGTTGTCCGAGCCGACAGCGCTGATGGCGGTGGTGTCCCAGACATTGAGTGTTGTTACTCCACCGTCAACTTTCCGGTTGATGATAAGTATGGCGAGTACCACTCTTGATTCCGGCACCGGGAAAGGCTTGGTGTATAGCATATCGTTGCTGATAGTAGGAATTTCATTGACTGAGGTGGTGTAGTATATGGAATATGTGCCCTCTTCAAGAGATTCGCGTGGTGAAAGCTGTACAAGTGGATTTCCGTCATTATCCTTTATGATGGAGAAAGTAACCTGTGAACTTGCAGAGTTTCCGTCGCCGGCGTTGAACATACCGCGGCACGCGTTACCGGGAGCCTTGCCATCTTCATGTAGTCGGGCAATGAATGTTGTTGTCTTGTCTATAACGATAGGCTCGGTATATTCTGTGGCGGGTTCGGTGCCGTCGGTGGAGTAGAGTATTTTGTAAGACCCTTCCTCGATATCATGAGAAGGCAGGAGAGTGATTTTTGACCGGTTGCCAAATGGCACCACCACGAAGTCCACATCGCAACTCTGGTCTGTTCTCCTGAAAGTGACATGGGTGTGACCACTCTCTTCCATTCCATCTACCACGGCAACTACATGAAGGTATCCGTCTGAAGTGACTGTGAATGGCTGACCGTAGATATTCCATGTGGCATTATCATCCACGGTCTCACCTTCCGGTGTGAATATATATTTGAGCGAAGCGTTGGCGGCGTTTATACCGGTATATTTGAGTGTGACAAGAGTAGAAGGATAGAAGTCAACAGTGTAGTTGTTGTAGCCATCCTCTTCCACCACCGCATTTTCATCGCACTCTATTGCAGGTGAGTCCGAGATACCGATAGTGCTGATTTCAAGCGGGCAGAATTCCAGTTCAGCCTCCTGGTCAATCATAATGAATCCGAATACATTGAAGTAGTTGTGTTCAACGTCCACATCCTCCGGCATATTGAATTCAAATGTGGCGTCATTGACAGGCATGGCATACTCAACAGCATTGCCGAAGTCAGGTATTAGTATGTATTCCATTCTGTTTTCATCGCCGATCTGAATGAGCTTGACATAGTTCATGGTGACGAGCTGACCTATGTGGCTGTCATGAAGGCGTGAAACGTTTTTGGCAATTGTAGAGCGGTCAATATCAATGTCAGCAGACAATCCTTCCGGTTTGCTACGTAGCGGTGCCTTGAGATATTGTGCATGCTCATCTGTGATTTTAGCGGTTTTGGCAAATTCGTTCTGGTCAAACAGGTCAGCAGAGATAATAAAATCAGTGAGGTAGTCGCCTATCTGATATGAATCCCACACATCAGCCTCCCTGTTTGAAGCAAACGTCTGCACTTCTCTATGCCTATGAATGGTAAGCATATTACCTTCCGAGCCTCTGACAAAGATATAGTCTCCGTCTTTCTCAGCTATTCGGCATATTCCGCTGAAGTGGTATGGCACATCCCCTTTTGCAACATTGAAGAAGTGCAGGAAATACGGCACATCCACGCTCTCTCGGCGGAAGGTCTGGCTTATTTCCTCACTGGGGAGTTCTCCGGGATTAACAGCGTATGCGCGTATAATAGCGGAAATATCGTCCTCCGGCAATTTTATGCCGGTGTTGTCATCATATTTAAGCGGTGAGATACTTTGCTTGGGGTCAGTGCCGTCAAGGGTATAATATACAGAGCTACCTTCAGGCATACCGGTAATCTTAACCACACCTTCGTGGGGATATTCAATCTCACCTTTTTCATTAGGTTCCTTATCCTCAAAACCAACCACATACATTGCCTTAGGAGCGTCCGTATTCCCAACACCGCCAAAGTCGGTCAATGCCATGGCGTATTGAGAAACTCCGCTATCTTTACCGTAGTACGGATTCTTAATAACGACAGCGTTGATATCATAAGTCGGATATTTGGTGACATCTCCGTTTGCGGCATTGAATTTAGCCATATCATATGAGGGCGTGAAACCACCGATCCGATCCGGGAAAGTGAGGAAGTCGATATCGAGACTCTC
>CAMWUZ010000161.1 GCA_947177595.1 uncultured Porphyromonadaceae bacterium
ACCCAAACGTCACCAAAAAATGATGCGGTAACAGATTGTTTCACACCCGATTATAACGAAAATAATTTTGAGCGTGACACCCAAACGTCACCAAACGTGACACCCAAACCGCAAAAACGTGACACCCAAACGTCACCCAATATATTAAGACAAGATATAGACAAGATAAAGAGCCCCGAAAAAGAAAACTACTACGTAGTAAAAGAAAAAGTCCCCCAAAATGACGATTTCGAGGCTCTTCTGGACTTCTATTTCGCAGAGGAGCGGAAAATCGAGCTTGAAGCATTCGCTATGAATCTTCACATCTCTATCGAACAGATGAGGGCGCTGGCTCGGAGCTGCGTGAACGAGTGGCACCTAAACAACCACCGGCATCAGAACAGGCAGGACGCGGTAAAGCACCTGACAAACCACATCAGGGCTAAAGCACTTAAAGAGCCTCCACCGCCTGTTCTCCCGGTTGAGGAAAGACGCGCTCAGCTCTGGGAGGAGATAAAACAAGCCGCTGATGAGATTATCGCTACCAACGGCGATTGCGCCCTCACCGCTGACGATTGCACGCAGTTCTACAACTACTGGATTGAGCTCAACAACGCAGGCACTAAGATGCGATTTGAAACACAACCGTTTTTTACGACTACTAACCGACTACGATCATGGATAGCAGCCAAGGACAACAGATAAGCACCCTCCTCCACGACACAGACGCTGAGCGACTGGTACTCGGCACAATCCTCTCATCACCGCGACAGCTCTCCGAGGTTCGCGACATACTCACCACCGATTGCTTCTACGACCCTAAACATCAGGAAGTCTTCGAGGCGATAAAGACCGTTGACAACAAGGGTGAGGACGTCAATCTCATCACCGTATCGGCGGCACTCGCCAAAGCAGGTGCCGCGGCAGGCATGGATGAGCTTATCACCATTCAGCAGCAATACACCCTCGGCGAGGTGGACTCTTACGCCTACCGCCTCAAGGAGCTGGATATGCGGCGCAAGCTGTGGGAGCTGGGACAGACACTCGTACAGCAGGGTTCTACGGAAACGGACGATCTGGAGGAGGTCTATGAATCGGCAAGAGCAAAGCTCACCGGCATATTCGCCTCGGCTACAGTGCGCACATCAACGCTCTCGGAAGTGTTCATCACCCTCAGGCAGCAGATTCAGCGCAACCGGCAGAACGAGGCTCAGTGCCTCGGCACACCAACGGGCTTCCGACATATCGATGCTAAGGGCGGACTCGTTCCCACCGACTTTGTTGTAGTCGCGGGCGAGACCTCCAACGGTAAGACCGCTTTCGCCACATCCCTCGCTGTGTCGGCTATCAATGCCGGACACCCCATAGCATTCTACTCCATGGAGATGAGCAACATACAGCTTGCCGCACGAATAGCGGCGATGCAGTCCGGTGTCGGCTCGCGTGAGATGCTGCAGGACAGGCTGGATGACTCGCGCCTCAGGGCGGTTGACAAGACAATCGGCTCACTACCCTCACATCTCTGCTACTTCGATGATGACGCTACCTCTTCGTTCGACAAAATTGCGGCATCTATCCGCACTATGGTGCTCCGACACGGCATCAAGGGCGCGATTATCGACTATCTCCAAATTCTCAACGTCAACATGAAGTCCGCCAACAAGGAGCAGGCTATGGGAGATGTATCCCGCCGCCTCAAGAATCTCGCCAAAGAACTTGACATCTGGATTATCGCCCTTTCCCAGCTGTCACGTGACCGCGACAACCCACGCCCCAACCTCAACCGACTCCGAGACTCGGGGCAGATAGGTGAGGCTGCGGACCAGATAATGCTGGTGTGGCGACCGGAAGTATTACAGGTCCGGGCATCATACCCCGAACCGTTCCGCGATGTCTCAACCCACGGCACGGCAATGATTGACGTTGCTAAGGGACGTAACACCGGCATCTATTCCTTCATCTGCGGATTCAACGCCGCAACGACCTGCTTCTATGACATCCCCGCCAGAGAGCTCCCCTCCCGTGGCGATCAGCCGCCCGCAAACCCCGTGGCGGATATGAATACCCCATTCTAACATTATCACACCAACATGAAGAAAATCAAATACAAGCTCGGCTGGGAGTTCACCCCCGACGAGGAGCTGCGCATTGAGGCATACCACCGTAATGCCAAGCGCTTCTGGAATAAGCTCTGCGGCACCGGTACCAAAGCCGAGGAGATACCCATCGTTGACCGTACCCGCTACGCCTCCGGAGTGAAAAATCAGGAAGACCCGCACATAAAGCTCAACCGCGAGGCAAGGATGCACAGCATTCTCACCTGCCCCGTATGCGGCATAAGATTCACCAAGAAACGGGCGCAGCAAATCTATTGCAGCGGATATTGCCAGGTAAAAAGCCGTAACAACAACTACAAATCAAACAGACGATGAAATCTACCGACAATCCCGCAAAGGCGGCAATCAAAACCTACCTTGACAACCGCGCCTCCACCGACCCTCAGTTCGCAACCGCATACGCCAAGCCGCACAAGAGCATTGACGAGTGCTTCAACTACATCCTCAGCGAAGCAAAAAAGCGCGGTTCCTCGGTCTGCATGACGGATGATGAGGTGTTTTCCCTCGCTGTCCACTACTACGATGAAGATAGCATCAAGGCACCTAAAGCGCCCTCCGGCTACAAAGCCACAACCTCTAAAGCCGCTCCCGACGTGCAGCTCACTGATGAAGAGAAAGCCCAGGCGCGTGAGTCAGCAAAGAAAGCCTACGAACTTCAGTGCATGAAGGAGTATGCTGAGAAAGCCACACAGCGCAAGAAGAAAGAAGCGGAGAAGCTCGCCGAGCAGAAGAAACAGCTTCAGGAAGAATACCCCACACTCTTTTAATCATGTGACCGGCTGAAAGTCGCATTGTACCAATGAAAATAGATAATCACAATGAAACCGAAATCCAAGCTGGAGCGCAATATGATCGCGCTCGCTGAGAAGCTGCCGCCCATAACCGACAGGCAGCGGCAGTATGCCTACGACCACTGCTTCAAGCCCCGTGCGGTCTATAAAATCCGCAAGGGTGAGGTCAGGTGCCTCTGCTGCGGGCAGACTGCCGTATATCCCAAAGCATACATCGAGGCTTGTATTGACGTTGAGGAGTACGATTGTCCCTACTGCAGCAAATCAACAGGCATAGAGCAGCTCACCAAAGAAACCAAGACTCGCGAAACAAAGTTCTTTACAATACTCACCACTTTCCGGGGCTTTCAGGTAGCCCGCACATTCGAGGTGAGCAGATGCAACTACGCAGCAGATCATTTCGCCCGGTACAGCTGCGATGAGATATTCCAGATATGGCTAACCCCCGAAGGCAAGGAGGTTATCACCGGCAGGCAGTGCCACCGGTCTGCATTTTCTCTCACATGGGATTTCCACAAACCATACGACATCCGTCAGCACAACGCTTCCTGCACCGGCGCTTACGCCATGGAAGATGTTTACGACATCTCCGGCAACGTGCTCTATCCTCAGGGGAGGGTCACACCGCTCATCAGGCGCAACGGCTGGACCAAGAGGCTGCTCCGCTATCAGAACATGATCGCCATGACGGATGCCATGCGCTGGCTCCTCACAGCACCCACGGCTGAGATGCTTGCCAAGACCGGACAGCTCGACCTGTTCCTCTACATGGTAAGACACAACAACAGAGAGATGCCGTTCATGCACTCGATACGCATAGCAAACCGCAACGGATATATCGTAAAGGACGCTCAGATGTGGCTCGATATGCTCAATATGGCAGCTGACATAGGGCTTGACACCCACAATCCCAAAGTAGTGTGCCCGGACAATCTGTATGCCGCCCACGATGCTATCCTCAGACGTTACACCCGCAAGCGTGAAAAGCAGCGCAAGTTGAAACAGATTGAGGAAGCAAAGTTATGGGAAACAAAATACCGCGAGACCAAAGGCAAATTCTTCGGCATCTGCTTCGGTAACGAGAATATCACTATCACAGTCGTGCAGTCTGTGGCGGATATTGCCGAAGAGGGACAGGCAATGCACCACTGCGTTTATGCAGCCGGATATTACAAGAAAGAGCATAGCCTGATTCTTTCCGCTAAAGATGCCCAGGGCAACCGGCTTGAGACGATAGAGGTGAACCTCCGGAATTTCACGGTCGCCCAGAGCCGCGCTAAGTTCAACAAAACATCTCCCCGGCATGAGGAGATCCTGCAATTGCTTAAACAAAATATGCCGCTCATCCGCAAAGCTGCGGAAGCCGCCTAATAACATTAACATCAGCGAAAATGAAGATTGAGATAAAGAAATCAGCGAAGTTCGAGGCATCGCTAATCGGAGCATTTGAGAATGAACCTACCGCCATTGAGAATTTCAAACACCAAGCAGAGAGTTGGGCTTCGGAATTGATGGCAGAGGTTATCGCAGAGACTGTCAAGTGTAAGAAGTATATGCCCCAAGACGTGATAGAGATTGCGGTTGCCGTGTCTATTGGCGAGCCGGACGAAGATAACGATGAGGACGAGGACTAACGCCCCTCCACAATAAGACTGCGAGAATATGGAAAAACTCAATGCGATAGTGATAGAGGGTAAGGTTTATGAGGCAATATGGACTACTGAGCGGTCGTTTGACTGTCACCAATGTGATTTGAATGAAATATGCAACGACCATGCACATGATTTCTGCAATGACTTTACAAAGGTGGCTGATGACCCGCAACGAAGAGATGATTCGTTTCCATATTTCCGCTACTCCCAATCCCTAACCGACAAACTGAATGGAAAATGAAAGAAGAATATGTAACCTACGAGC
>CAMWUZ010000162.1 GCA_947177595.1 uncultured Porphyromonadaceae bacterium
GACTATTAGTTTCCTCATTATAAATTCTTTCACTCTCTTCTACCGGGAGTCCCAAAGCGCCTAATATCGTTGTCCAACCTTGAAAGAATTGAGTTAAAGAATTCTTGATAATATTTGGATCAAATATAATTTTGGATTGCAGTTTAGCACTAAGATTAGAAATTGAAATTTCCAATTTGTTTATATTGCTATTAATCGTATTCAGCCGCTCTCTTTGATTTGACAAAATATCATTGTTTTCACTAATTTTCAATTCAATCTGCTCTATTGAAGTCCTATTAAGATTAAGATCTTCATATGCAGTCATTGTCATATCAAAAACAATACCCCATATTATATAAGTCACAAATCCACAAAATATAACAGCCCAAAACTTTATATCCACAACCGCTATGCCAAAATCAAATGGTGCCGGATCCTGATCCCATATCATTGATGCTTCAACTACATATATTTTTTCAGCAATCATATATGCCAATATACAATCAAAAATAAAGGTTACAATAATAATACTAACTATCTTCGGATACTTATGTACATTTTTCTGAATATTAAAAAAGTGAAGAGAGAAACCTAAACCCATAAAGATAATTGGGGCCGCTAATATTAATATCAATTCTCCGAGTCCATCATTATAAGCATTAACAAATGCCGATGGATCAAATATTGCAGTTCCAATAGATATGTTATCAGCCCCGAAGGTCTTAAAAAAAGCCGAATAAAAAGTAGAGCTATAAAATACGAACAGGTAAATTGTCATAAAGAAAAGGATGATACAACCAATATTCAATTTTAGTTGATCCATTTTATTATCCTGTCCAATTTTATTTTTCTCTTCAACCAGTTTTTGCTTGAGTTCTGTAATCCTATTATGTATATGTTCTATTTTTAACTCTACATTTTGCTTTTCCGACTTTGCATCAGACATTTGAGATTCCTTTTCACTTATCTCATCTTTAATTTTATTCTTATATTGCTGTTGAACATTGATGTCGTTACTTTGCGATGCTTTCTCTTGACAAAATATTCTTTGTAAAATAGTTCTTAAAGTTAAAGTATTACCATTCGTAATCTGGCATATCCTACTACCATATGAAATATAATCTTCATCAGGAAACATTACTGTAGATATTACATAAGTTCCTTGCTGGGCTTGCTGGATAGAAGATACCTGTTTTGTGGCAAACAATTTAAACAGACTCATAATTACCTCATTTTGACATTAATATTTCGTTAAGAACATTCACAAAAGGCACTTTCTCTTTAGCTTTGTTCAATAAATAATCTACGATTTGGTCTATATTACCCTCATCAAATCCCATTTTTTGAGCATAAGTCTTCAATAAATCAACTTCACTTTCCTCAAGAATTCCATCTGCCCAAGCTATTTGTGCCAACTCATACATTAGCTGTATCTTTTCTTCCTGCTTATCAGGTAAATTAAAAGAGTTACCTGTGCTTTTAACACAAATCGAAATCTGTTCAGGAGTCAACTCATAAGATTCTATACCAATCTTATACAAGGTTTCCAATTCACGTGCATCAATTACTCCATCTGCAAGAATCATGCAATACAAAGCGAGAAATCGGGCATTTTTTTCTTCGTTCGTCATATTTATAAGTTGTGTTTCTCATCCTCCATTGAAACTTGTTTGTTATTGAACACAAAAAAGGTGTGAGGATTGTATCTTGTTTTATCCGTAATTCAGGTCTTGGCTTACCTATGCAGTGGATAAAACAATAGCCCCACACCGATAGAGCCATATATGCTGTCAGTCACGACAGTGTATAAGCTACCGATGCAGGTGCTATTGCTAATCTCATCTTCACTGCATTTCAGACGGCCAAGTTTGAATTACGAAGATAAAATTTCAATAACACCTTTTATATTACTGACCCACAACGACAACTCTTTGGCGCTTGAATCATCTGCAAAAATACTAAAAAATGCGATTGTGGGGCTACAGATAATAATTTTTTAGACAAAAGGAGGTCTTTTTAAGCCGATTGCTCATTTTTTTCTACCTTTGAGAAAATTACCAATCAAATTATGGCAAACTCGTTTCTTAAGAATAAAGGCGGTTATAGAAGTCTAATAGTTTACAAGATTTCTGAGATAATTTACGACATCACATATTATTTTACGCGAAATTATCTTAAGAAAGGAGACAGAACAATTGACCAGATGATTCAAGCAGCTCGTTCAGGCAAACAGAATATCGCAGAAGGAAGCAAAGCCTCTACTACCTCTTCAGATACTGAAATAAAACTAACAAATGTAGCCAAAGCCAGTCTTGAAGAACTTCTTCTCGACTATGAAGATTATCTTAGAGTAAGAAATCTCACTATATGGATCTATGAACATCCGAGATATACTCGGTTACGAGAATTTTGTAAAAGTAAAACATTAATGACTCATCATAGTGAATTGATGCCACGTCTCAATGATGAAGAAATTTGCAATTTATGTATCACCCTGTTAAATCAAGCAACATATATGCTGAGAAGGTTGATAGAGAAGCAACAACAGATGTTTTTACAGGATGGCGGTATTAGAGAGCAAATGATGAAAGCCAGAATAAATCACAGAAACAATAACCAGTGATTTTAAGACTCGTCAGACACGTCGGACCGGTCAGACAGGTCGGAGTAAAATACTTATAACAAAATGAGCAGCACGTTGGGTGCTACTCATTTTTCATTTATAGAAAACGGGGTTAGTCCTGGAATTCGATGAGGGGTGCTTCGCCGGCAAATCTGTCACCGGGCTTTACAAAGATGCGCTTTACAACTGCATCGTGCTCCGCCTCCACATCATTTTCCATTTTCATGGATTCGTAAACAAGGAGCTTGTCACCTTTCTTGACAGAGTCACCCGGTTTGACGCATATTTCAAGGATTGTGCCGGGCATCGGACCTGAAAGCACTTCACCTGTAATAGGCTCCATTTTTTCTTCAACAACCTCTTCTTCCGGTGCGTTTTTCGCTTCCTCTGCCTGCTTTGCCGCATATTCAGCAGCGCGTTTGTTACGAAGGAATCCGTTTGCAACAGCGGGAAGAAGTTCAAGCAACAGGTATTCCTCATCATTTGCAGCGAGTTTAACACCGCCGAATTCTTCAAGGACGGGGTTATCGGGCTTCTTGTACTGGCTTACATCGTAGGGATGCTCAATCGGGTCGCCTGTGATTTTTTCACGGAAAGCAGGATCAACCGCAACAGGTGTCTTTCCGTACTCGCCCTTAATCAGCGACATAAACTGATTTGAGGTGTTGGAGTAATCGGGGTTGCCTTTCTTACGGTCAAGTGCGAGGAACACAGCCTGACTGCCTACAATCTGGCTGGTGGGAGTCACAAGAGGCACAAGACCTGCGTCACGACGCACTTTGGGAATGAGAGCCATAGCCTCGTCGAGCACATCGTCAGCCTGAAGCGATTTGAGCTGCGCAACCATGTTTGAATACATACCGCCCGGCACTTCGGCATTTTTAACCAGTTCGTTGGGTTTGGGGAATCTGAAATATGCCTCGATAGCATGACAGTGCTCGAGCATACCCGCCTCATCATTCTCCTTACCGCATCTGATTGCTTCGTCAAAGTGACGTGAAATCTCTTCAGGAAGAGTATCTTTAAGAGGATCAAACTCAATCGGCAATTCCTTAACGAGGTCAAACTGAGAAAGTTCCTTACGCGCACTAAGCAGTTCGTTACGGATTTCGCCTACCGCTTCCATATTCACATCAACCTCGATGCCGAGACGCTTAGCAAAAATATAGATGAGCTCGATAGCGGGAGCGGCAGAACCGCCTCCAAACCACCAGATATTGGTGTCAAGAATATCAACACCGTGAATCATAGCCATTACAGATGACGCAAGACCGTAACCCGGAGTGCAGTGGGTGTGGAAATCAACCGGTACACTCAGCTCGCGCTTGAGCGCAGAGATGATAGAAGCGGCTCTGAGCGGATTAACAAGACCCGCCATATCCTTGAGTGTGATGATTTTGGCACCAAGTGCCTCCATCTCTTTTGCTTTGGTTACAAAATATTCGTCGGTAAATATCTTTTCATGAGCTGCAGACTTGCTGAAGAGAGATTTGAGTTTCGCACCGAAACCTTTTGCGGCAGGAGCCTCATCCTTGGGATCAACCGTGTAGCATACGGCACCGTCGGCAATTCCACCGAGATTGTTGATCATGCGGATACTCTCACGCACATTGTCTATATCATTGAGTGCGTCAAAAATTCTCATCACATTAAGACCGTTGGCAATCGCCTCCTTGTAGAAACCCTCAAGCACACTGTCGGGATAAGGCACGTAACCAAACAGATTGCGTCCGCGTGAAAGCGCGCTAAGAAGTGACTTGCCCTTCATTGCCTCAGAGCACTTGCGGAGTCTGTCCCAAGGAGATTCACCGAGGTAACGCATCACCGAGTCGGGCACTGCACCGCCCCACACTTCCATTATATAGTAGCCCGCATTCTCATAAAAAGGCAACAGACGGTCTATGGTCTGCTGACTCATACGGGTTGCAAACAGCGACTGCTGTCCGTCGCGCAAAGTCAAGTCTCTTATTTTCAACTTTCTATTTTCCATACTATTTCTATTTTAAGTTTGGTGTGGCAAATATACCACATTATTTCAATTAAAGAAAAAATTCTTTAATAAAAAATTAGTAAGCTGCTCTACTTGATTTAGCTTCACAATACC
>CAMWUZ010000163.1 GCA_947177595.1 uncultured Porphyromonadaceae bacterium
AGAAAATCAGGATTGCTACAGCGGACTGACCGTGAACAGCGGAGTTGCTCAGCCGCCAAGTGTGAACCCTTATCTCACACGTCGTAAGCGCAAACCACTTCCCTCGGTCAGCGAGATGGTTGACGGGATTGTGAAAGGTGATGTGACAATGCTGAGCCGTGCCGTGACCATGGTGGAGAGTCTAAGCGCGGAGCATCAGGCTATTGCTCAAGAGGTAATCGAGAAGTGCCTTCCATTCAGCGGTAATTCGCGCAGAATCGGCATTACCGGTGTGCCGGGTGCGGGTAAAAGCACCTCGATAGATGTATTCGGACTCCATGTACTAAAGGAGGGGGGCAAACTGGCGGTACTTGCAATCGACCCGTCAAGTGAGCGCACGAAGGGGAGTATTCTCGGTGATAAAACCCGAATGGAGAAGCTGTCAGTTCATCCCGGAGCATTCATCCGCCCCAGCCCGTCAGGAGGTTCACTCGGAGGAGTAGCGCGCAAAACCCGTGAGACAATTGTGCTATGCGAAGCTGCGGGCTACAATAATATTTTTGTAGAAACTGTGGGAGTCGGGCAGAGCGAGACGGCGGTTCACTCTATGGTTGACTTCTTTCTGCTCATTCAGCTTGCGGGCACGGGTGATGAACTTCAAGGTATCAAGCGCGGTATAATGGAGATGGCAGACGGCATTGTCATAAACAAGGCAGACGGTGACAATATAGAACGCGCACGCCTTGCCATGACCCAGTTCAAGAGCGCACTGCGCCTATTTCCCACTCCTGCGTCCGGCTGGTCGCCTGAAGTGCTCACATACTCGGGTTACTATGAGTTAGGTATAGACGAGGTATGGGATATGATTGACAGATATTTCGATTTCGTGAAAGCCAACGGGTATTTTGAGCGGAAACGTGCCGAGCAAAGCAGATTCTGGATGTATGAGACTATCAACGAGCGGTTGCATTCCCACTTCTACAGCAATCCGGAGGTGCAGAAAATGCTGGCTATAGGTGAGCAGGAGATTCTTGAAAACAGACGCACATCATTTGCCGCAGCAAAAACTGTGTTAGACAGTTATTTCGGAACCAAAGGCTGAACAATCTCAGAGGTGGAGGCGTTGAATTTTCATAAAAACGCTTCATTACACTTATCCTATGAGAGCAGCTAACTACAGACTATCCACACAATATCGTGTTGCACCGCGAACACTTTCTTTCAAGGCAATGTCCACCGAAGATATTGCCCGCACTACTCCGTTTCTGAAACTTGCCGGAACACGCGCCTGCGATTTTACCGTCGGCGGAATGTTTATGTGGGCTGATTGGTTCCGTTACAGAATGTGCATAGTAAATGATACCCTTTTTGTAAAAGGACTAGCAGAGAATGACCTCACAAAAACGGCATTCTCGCTTCCCGTAGGCAAAATGGCGCTTGCCGACTCGGTGAAGATGCTGCGGGACTATTGCCGCCGCACATCGCAGCCGCTTATTCTCAGCGCCGTACCCGAGGAGCGGGTTGAGGAGCTGATGAAACTCGGTGCCGTCAGGGTTGAGGAACTCCCAGCGTGGGCTGACTATATTTATGATATTGATTCCCTTGCAAGTTTTGCCGGTAAGAAACTGAATAAAAAGCGTAATCACATAAACCGTTTCATCGCGGAGAATCCGGAATATTCCTTGGAACCGATAAGCGAAAACAATATTCAGGAGGTAAGGAATTTTTTCGATTCACTTGAACTTGCCGAGGGAAAATCACTGATGGCTGAATATGACCGTCTTCAGGTCAAGGAGGTTCTGAGCCGGTTGGATAAATATCCTTTTGAGGGAGTGGCATTGCGCGTCCCCGGAAAAGGTATCGTGGCTTTCGCGTTCGGCGAAGTATGCGGTGACACTCTTGTGGTACACATAGAAAAGATGGATCACAGTGTCAACGGTGCGGGTGAGGTGATATGCCGTGATTTCGCGGCTTATATGAAAGGTAAATATCCTCAGCTGCGATATGAGAACAGAGAGGATGATGCAGGTGATGAGGGCTTGCGTCAGGCAAAGCAGGCATTGAATCCTGTGAATCTTCTGAAAAAATACAACGTATATTTCTAAATCCTCAGCCAGCCGGATTCGGCGCCCCGTTCTGCCATAGCCGAGGCTATAAAGCCCATCGTGTAGCGGAGATTCATCTCAATGCATGGAATTATCTTCAATCCGGCAGGTGTATGAGCAATCATCATGTCAATTCCTACAGGACCGGAATATTTGTGAGCCACTATGTCGGTCAGTGATTTTTCAAGACGTGACGCAAGTTTATCAAGCTCAGCTTGCGGCAGTCCGATTTTACGTGCGATTTCATTTTGGGGAGCAACCATATTGCCGGAATAGTCTCCATGCCCGTATGTGCCGAAATATGACAGGGCATGAAATCCGGCGACTCCTCCCGCGCAGTGAAAGAGCATTGCGAAATCGGTGATTTTTTCATGCGCATACTCTATAATCACACTCCCTTGCTTCGCGATTGAGTCGTTGGCAACTTTTTCAATCCGGTTCCGGTCATTTCTGCATTCAAATACCCCTCTGCCGCTGCATGACCAGGGAAATTTGATGAAAACATTTTCTCCGAATGCCTCAAATGCTGAGAGAGCTTGTTGCGTAGTGTGCGCTTCAACCGGCAACAGTGTGAATCCGAGTGATTCAAGAATTGCAATGGAGGTGCGCCGGTGGCTGAGATTCCTATATGTCTCTATTGTGCTCTCATCCGGAAGAAACGATGAATCTATCCCTACTTTGGTGAATGTGCGTACTGCGTGTGCACTCCATCCCCACGGCACGCATCTGTCAATCAGCGGGATGTCGGCGGGGGTGAAAATTTTGGTTTGAAGGTTGTACTTCTCTCTCAGCATCGCTGCAGTTTCCTCTTTTTCAGCGGGAGCGAGAATGAAGTCTCCCGGCTGAGCCAGCCACATGGGTAGAAGTGCACCGCTGTCTTTGATTTTTCGTGCCGCAGCAGGAGGAGTATAATTGGCTGTACCGTTGGCAAGCGCGAGATCATTTTCCGGGTTGAAGAGAAACAGCGAAGCCATTCAGAGAGGCACTTTTTTGAGATAGGTTTCCTCAATCTGCGAGGCGATGTAGCGGTATAGGCGCGCCTGCCGCTCTGTCATAACCGTGACATGGCGTTCGGTCACCTGAGTATCGCCTCTCCTTGCCGGTCCGGTCTGTGCCGCAAAGGGAGTAATAGTTTCGGCTTTTGCCAGCGTTTCTTTTATAAGTGGATAGAGAATGGCAAGTGACTCGCCGTCCCCTCTGAGAATGTTATCTGCATTACTCCAGAGATAGTTCACAAAATTGCTGGCGAAAACAGCGGCGGCGTGAAGTCTCAGCCTCTTTCCTGAGTCAGCCTCCGATACACATCGGCTGATTTTTTCTGCGATTGACCTTATTTTCTCAAGATTTCCGGATGAGTTTCCTTCAATAAATAGCGGTACTTCCGCAAAATCAACCGTCCTGCCTTTGGAGAATGTCTGCAAAGGATAAAGAACACCATAATTACCGGAAGCGGGAGCAAGATATTCAGCCGGTATTCCGCCGGAAGTGTGCAGCCATAGTCCTCCGGTGTTTTCAAGCGTCTGCGCAGTCTGTGCGATAGCGGTGTCCGTGAGAGATACAATGTAGATTTCCGCATCGTGCACTATTGATTGCAGGCTGTCGGTGGGCTGCGCATCATTCAATTGCGAGGCAAGTTCTTCGGCATTATGGAGATTACGACTGAAAATCTGCCGAATCCCATACCCGGCGGCATCAAGCACAGGGGCGAGTGCGGAAGCAACATTTCCCGCACCGAGAATCACTACACCATGGCGATTTTTCATTCCTGATTTTTCCAGGAGCCGATGTGCACTTTCTCCCAAAGGAGTTTAGATGTGTCAACACTCTTGCGCTCCTCGTTTTTATGACCGAATGTCAGAATGCACACCACCGGATATTCTTCCGGAATGCCGAGCAGATCCTGCACATACTCATCGCTTGGTATCTCATCGGCTGTAAAGCGTCCGCGAATCTGAATCCAACAGGAACCGAGTCCCAGATCGGCAGCCTGCAACTGCATATATGCCGCGGCGATAGAACCATCTTCAATCCAGGGATCACTTTTGGTCTGGTCAACGGCAACGACAACCGCGAGCGCACAGTCGGCGATAGGGTGCGCCGCAACCGGTTTGCAATCGGCGAGCCTTGCAAGCATATCCTTGTCCTCAACCACTACAAACTGCCATGGACGACCGCTTTTTGATGTAGGCGCGAGTAATCCCGCTTCAAGAATGAGACGCACCTGTTCAGGTGTGAGCGGTTCGGATGTATAGCGCCGAATACTGCGGCGATTAACGAGCAGTTCGTGAAAATCGTTCATATCTGGTTAGTTATGGAATTATTTCTTGAGAATCCATGCATCCGGATAGCGTGCGGATATTTTCGCTTCAGATTTTATCTTATGAGCTTCATTGTAAGTGTAAGCGGATGCTGCAACGATGCGGAAACGGTTGTCGCTCTCAAAAACCGTAAGGTTTTCTCCCGGATGAATCTCTATGAATTTATTTGCTTCTGCAGCTGAGGAGTGAGAGCTGACAATGATATAGAATGAAGCAGCGGCCTCGGTCGCGATTTCGGGTGCCGGGGTGGGGATATAAAGCACCTGCTGTCCGGCGGACTGTGAAGTGACAGTCTCTGTGGG
>CAMWUZ010000164.1 GCA_947177595.1 uncultured Porphyromonadaceae bacterium
TCCTTGATCTCAAGCACTACCTCGTTAAGCGTTCACACTGGATTATCGCCGGTGACGGTGCCAGCTATGATATCGGCTTCGGCGGTCTTGACCACGTTCTCGCATGCGGCAAAAACATCAACGTTCTCGTTGTTGACACCGAGGTTTACTCAAACACCGGCGGTCAGGCATCAAAAGCCACTCCTCTCGGAGCTATCGCAAAATTCGCCGCAAGCGGAAAACGCATCCGTAAAAAAGACCTCGGTCTTATCGCTTCAACTTACGGCTATGTTTATGTAGCTCAGATTGCCATGGGTGCTGACCAGGCTCAGACACTCAAAGCAATCCGCGAGGCCGAGGCTTATGACGGACCGTCTCTCATCATTGCTTACGCACCCTGTATCAACCACGGCATCAAAGCCGGCATGGGTCGCTCACAGCAGGAAGAGGCTAAGGCTGTTGAATGCGGCTACTGGTCACTCTGGCGCTACAATCCCGATGCTGAGCTCGAAGGCAACAACCCGTTCACACTCGACAGCAAGGCTCCCGACTGGGATAAGTTTGAAGACTTCCTCAAAGGCGAGGTGCGCTATGCATCACTCGTCAAGCAGTATCCCACTGAAGCCGCAGAGCTCTTCGCGGCAGCCAAAGCCAATGCACAGTGGCGCTACAACAACTACCGCCGCCTTGCACAGCAGCAGTGGGGAGTTGACCCTGAAGTAGGCAATCTGCCCGAATAATTCCGACCACGTTATATCCTATTGAATTCAAGAGAGTGTGTCAATCCATTTGGCACACTCTCTCGTTTTTTAGTAACTTTGCACTCATGATGCATTGGGATAAACTTATTTGCGACAAAAGATTCGGACTGGAAGATTATCATGACAGCCGCAAGGGTCTGCGCTCAGACTTTACCAGAGACTATGACCGACTTGTTTTCTCCTCTCCGTTCAGGCGCCTTCAGAATAAAACACAGGTATTCCCGCTTCCGGGAAGCATCTTTGTGCACAACCGGCTCACTCACAGCATTGAGGTGGCGTGTGTAGGGCGCTCCTTAGCCAATGAGGTATCCATTCTGCTCAAGGAAAAATACGAAACCGAACCGTGGGTACATAAACTTGATGCTATGGGAGAGATTGTTGCCGCCGGATGTCTTGCACATGACCTCGGCAATCCTCCGTTCGGTCACTCAGGAGAAAAAGCGATCTCCACGTTTTTCAGCGAGGGAGCAGGTCGTGAGCTACAATATAAACTGACTCCCGAGCAGTGGGATGACCTCACCCGGTTTGACGGCAATGCCAATGCATTCCGTCTGCTCACCCATCAGTTTAACGGACGCAGAAAAGGAGGATTTGCCATGACCTATCCCACTCTCGCATCTATCGTCAAATATCCGTATGAGAGCACTCTCGCGGTAGATAAAAATAAATTCGGTTTTTTCACCAGCGAGAAAGAGAGCTTTATCAAAGTCGCTACCGAACTCGGAATGAAAAAGCTCAGAGAGGACAAAATCAAATATGCGCGTCACCCTCTGGTCTATCTCGTTGAGGCGGCAGATGACATCTGCTATGAGGTAATGGATCTTGAGGATGCTCACAAACTCGGCATCATTGACAGCAATACAGTCATTGATCTGTTCCTCGGGTTTTTCAGCGATGAAAGAGTTGGGCAGATGACCCGCACCATGGAGCACCTTGACGACCCCAATGAAAAGATTTCCTATCTCCGCTCCTGTGTTATCGGTGCATTGGTGCTTGCCTGCTCCAAAGCATTTGTTGACAATGAAGAAGCTATTCTCGCAGGGGAATTTTCCGGAACGCTCATAGACCACATAGGAGAGCCGGAACGAACCGGATACAAACGCTGCGAAGCTGTATCGTGGGACAAAATTTATAAGGCGCCGGATGTAGTGGATATAGAACTCGCAGGCACAAGCATCATCACCTTCCTTATGGATAAACTCATCAATGCAGTGCGTAACCCGGGGCTAAACTACTCGCAGCTACTTCTCAGCAAAGTACCCCGCCAGTATGACGTAAATTCCGATGACCTTTACACCAAGATTCAGGCGGTGGTTGATCATGTAAGTGGTATGACTGATGTCTATGCGCTTGACTTATATCGGAAACTCAACGGTATGAGCCTAAAAATCAACAACTAAAAAAAACGGCTGATTTTCTATCAGCCGTTTTAATTTCTATTTCTTCGCATCCCAAATCCGTTTGAAATACTGTAACTGAGGCACGATGCTTTTGCTCCAGTATTGTGCGGTGTGAGCCCCCGGAGAGGTTATGAAAGTATGCGGAATCTTGCGGGCATTGAGAGCGCTGTCAAGATCGCAGTTCACTTTATAGAAGAAATCATCAGTACCGCAATCAAATATTATGTTGAGCTGATCGGGTTTGAGAGAATCCACGAGATTCTTCACTGTATATGCCTCCCATCTGTCCGGATTCTTCTCATATTCTCCGAGCCACTTCTTCATTTCCCAATTTTTCGGGAAAGGAATTATATTGACACCACCGCTGGTTGCGCCTGCACTGCCAAAGATGTCACTGTGACGGATGCCGAGCCATAGACCTCCGTGACCGCCCATACTGAATCCGGTTACAGCCCTGCCGAGACGGTCGGTGCGTGTGCGGTAATTTGCATCTATGTGGGGAATGAGTTCCTTTATGATGAAACTTTCCATCTGCATTCCCGGTTGCACCGGAGAATCCCAATACCAACTGTTCATTCCGGAAGGGCACACGATTATGCACCCGTAATCATTTGCATATTGGGCGAGAGGAGAAATCTTTCCCCAGTTTCTGTAATTTCCGCCATATCCGTTGAGAAGATAGAGCACAGGATATTTCACAGTATCGGTTTCCGCGAGATAGCTTTCGGGTACTACGACAGTAACTTTCATGGGCACATCAAGATACTTGCCGCTGACGGTTATAGTATCTGCCTGCACTACATCACCCGCTACCGCTCCGTGGCTGCCCGCACACGCTGCCGCAGCTATCACAGAAGCGATTATAAACAAATTCAGTCTTTTCATAATAATATAATTATTGATTTCTTATTTAAGTTGACGCACAAATTTAGAAAAGAATTTACTATTTGATGTATTTTTGCAGAAACAATTGAAAATATATGACAATCGGAATAATAGTGGCGATGGACAAGGAGCTGCAACTGCTCCTACCGTCGATTGAAGAGATTTCCGCCGAAACAATAGACGGATTCACCTTTTATACCGGCTTGATTGCCGGACGCCGTGTTTGTGTGGCGAAATGCGGCATCGGCAAAGTTAATGCGGCAGTCGGCACTCTGGCGCTGATTAACCGATTCTCGCCCGACTTGGTTATAAATACCGGAGTTGCAGGAGGAGCCGGTGGTGGAGCCGGTGTACTCGATGTAGTCGTTGCCGACAGAATCGCATACCATGATGTATGGTGCGGACCCGGCACCGAAGAGGGGCAGGCGGCAGAATGCCCGAAATTTTTCACCCCTCCGTCAGAGATGATACAACTATGCGGTGATGCCGTTTTGAAAGGACTTATATGCTCCGGCGACCGCTTTATCTCTAAGGCGGAGGAAGTGGCACGAATACGGGGGATTTATCCTGATGCTATGGCGGTTGATATGGAGAGTGCGGCGATAGCCCATGTGTGTTACCTCAAAAAAATCCCTTTCATCTGCATAAGAGTTATCAGCGACACCCCCGGAGAGGAAGACAACATCTCGCAGTATGAGAATTTTTGGGACGATGCCCCGAAAGGCACTTTCAGCGCTCTATCCACCCTACTTGCCAACTTACCTGAAAAGATATGAGAAAGATAGCGAGTTTTACAATTGACCACAACCGCCTCAGCAGAGGGATATTCGTATCCAGACAGGACACCACTCCATCGGGCGATTGCATCACTACATTCGATATCAGATTGACGGAACCTAACCGGCAGACACCTTTAAGTGGCGACGCACTTCATGCTATGGAGCATCTTGCAGCCACATTCTTGAGAAATCATCCGCGATGGGCAGACAAAATTGTGTATTGGGGACCGATGGGATGCCTTACCGGTAACTATCTGCTTGTGCAGGGAAACCTTTTCTCAGAAGACATTTTACCTCTCATGCGCGAAACATTCGCATTTATCCGAGATTTCACCGGAGATATTCCCGGCGCTACTCCAAAAGATTGCGGGAATTATTCGTATATGGATCTGCCAGGAGCTAAAGCGGCTGCCGCTGTATTTCTTGACGAGGTTTTGAGCAATCCAAAACCCGAAAATCTTAATTATCCGTTGTAATATACCCACTTTTGGGTATCAGATGAAGAAATCCGGGCATCATGGAGTTTCCTATTGCATTAAAATACCGATTTTCAGGTATTGTGAAGGCTGAAATATGAACGTAATTTCGCATCGGATAATTATACGAATACAGAAACATAACCACATTGTTGGATAACCTACGCCATATGCATCCGAGAGGACTCATATGGCGAATTATTTTTACAGGCGCTAACAAACTATCAATCAGCCAATTTCAACTCGCCCTAAATATTTTCATTCAAAAAAATTTGGAGATAGGAAAAATAGTCGTACCTTTGCAACGCTTTCGCAGCAATCGGGCGCTTAGCTCAGCTGGTTCAGAGCATCTGCCTTACAAGCAGAGGGTCGGGG
>CAMWUZ010000165.1 GCA_947177595.1 uncultured Porphyromonadaceae bacterium
ATAGGCGCAGACTGCTCTTTTGGCAGCGGCTTCCGCGATAGTGTCGCGGTTCTCTCCATCGCCGGTGAGCCTATGCTCACGCACACTTTGTTGTGCCGGATACCCGGAGTTTTTTCTATTGTCCGAGTGTCCGACTGGTTTGATAATAGAAAAAACAACATAATGACAAGTAAATGGAATTATTTACCCCTAACAACAGAAGAGCAGAAATTAGAAACAGAGTTAGATAAAAGATACGCTTCGTGCGCCCCGGTCAGCGAATTGCTGATACAGAGAGGAATAACATCGGTTGAGGATGCCGAGAAGTTTTTTCATCCGTCGCTGAGAAATCTCCATGACCCGTTTCTTATGGAGGGTATGGCTGAGGCTGTGGCGCGGCTCAACAAGGCGTTGGGCTCAAAGGAGCGGATTATGGTGTATGGCGACTATGATGTTGACGGAACCACCGCTGTGTCGCTCGTATATAAATATCTGAGAAATTTTTACTCTAATGTGGACTACTATATTCCGAGCCGCGATGATGAGGGCTACGGAATATCGAAGCACAGCATCGACTATGCCGCTTCGCAAGGGGTGTCGCTATTCATTGTTCTTGATTGCGGAATCAAGGCTATAGAAGAAGTTAAGTATGCCAAATCCATCGGTATTGACTTCATCATCTGTGACCATCATGTCCAGGACGATGAGTTGCCGCCGGCGGTAGCTATTCTCAATCCCAAGCTCGAAGGCAGCAACTATCCCTGCTCTCATCTCAGCGGATGCGGGGTAGGATATAAGTTTATGCAGGCGTTTGCAAAAAGCAACTCCCTTCCGCTTGCCGACCTTGAGAATATGCTTGATCTTGTAGCAGTAAGTATAGCTGCCGATATTGTGCCTATGGTTGACGAGAACAGGATTCTCGCATACCACGGTCTGCGCCGCCTCAATAACAATCCCAATCTCGGGCTACGCGCTATTATCCGCACGTGCGGTCTCACCGGCAAGGAAATCACCATCTCCGATGTGATTTTCAAGATTGGCCCCCGCATCAATGCCTCCGGCAGAATGCAGAGCGGGCGTGAGGCTGTGGAGCTTCTGGTTGCCAGAGATAATGAGGAAGCTCTGGAAAAGGCTAAGGCGGTTGACCAGTACAATAAGGACAGGAAGGAGCTTGACAAGCGTATAACCGAGGAGGCTAACGCTATTCTTGACGCGCGTAATGAGGCTCTGTCAGATAAGAAGTCTATCGTCATATATAATAAAGACTGGCATCGAGGCATTATCGGTATAGTGGCATCGCGTCTCACCGAGCTATACTACAAGCCCGCGGTTGTTCTGACACTCAATAACGGTCTTGCCACCGGCTCTTCACGCTCGGTGCAGGGTTTCGATATTTATAAGGCTGTAGAGGCTTGTCGTGATCTGCTTGAAAATTTTGGGGGGCACACTTATGCTGTCGGGCTCTCTTTGAAGGAGGAGAATATACCGGAATTCACCCGGCGCTTCGAGGAGTATGTGTCACAGCACATTCTCCCCACTCAGCTCACTCCGCTGCTCGATATTGATGCCTATATTAATTTCGCCCAGATTACTCCCGAATTCATGGCTATGCTCCGCAAGTTCAATCCTTTCGGCCCCGGCAATCAGAAACCGGTATTCTGCGCGAGGAATGTAAAGGATTTCGGTACAAGTAAACTTGTTGGCAAGAATCTCGAGCATATCAAGCTGGAGCTTGTGGATGATACCTCCGGCAAGGTGTTCAACGGCATCGCGTTCAATATGGTCCGCCATTTCGAGCACATCCATTCCTGCAAGCCGTTTGACATATGCTTTACTATTGAGGACAACAAGCACCATTCAGCGCTTGCTCCCGTTCAGCTGCTTATCAAGGAGATTCGTCCGTCTGAGGAATGACTCCTGCAGAGATGACACCGCTGGCGGTACTTCACCGTTACTGGGGCTACAACTCGTTTCGTCCGCTTCAGGAAGAGATAATCGACTCTGTTATTCAGGGGCATGACACTCTGGCGCTACTACCTACCGGTGGCGGTAAATCCATTACTTTCCAAGTGCCCGCGCTGGTGCTTGGCGGATTGACTGTTGTCATTACCCCCCTCATCTCCCTGATGAAAGATCAGGTGGATAATCTCCGCGCTAAAAACATCTCGGCGGTGTGCATCCATTCCGGACTTACGCGGGCGGAGCAGAAACTTGTTATGGACAAATGTCGTCTTGGCAAGGCATCTCTGCTATATGTCTCCCCTGAAAAACTCCGGTCATCCGCTTTCATCGATCAGATTCGCCGTTTCAACGTTCGCCTTATTGCGGTAGATGAGGCGCATTGCATATCTCAGTGGGGCTATGACTTCCGCCCATCCTATCTTGAAATAGCCGCCTTGCGTGATGTTTTTCCAACCGCTCCTGTGCTTGCGCTCACCGCTTCCTCTACTCCGGCGGTTTCCCGGGATATCATGGAGCGGCTGCGGTTTAAAGATCAGCGGATATTCTCCAAAAGTTTCAGCCGTTCCAATATTTCGTATATTGTGCGCTATGCCGAGCATAAGGATGCGGTTATGATCAAGGCGCTCAAGTCGGTGCCCGGCACGGCTATCATATATGTACGTTCGCGTAAGCGCACGCGTGAGATAGCTGAAATTCTTCGCGCGGAAGGTATCACAGCCGGATATTATCATGCAGGGCTCTCGGTTGAGGAGAAGAATGAGCGGCAGAGCCGGTGGAAATCGGGTGAGATTAGGGTAATTGTAGCTACAAATGCTTTCGGAATGGGTATTGACAAGCCAGATGTGCGACTCGTGGTGCATTATGATATACCTCCCTCGCTGGAGGAGTACTATCAGGAAGCAGGGCGTGCAGGGCGCGATGGCTTACCCTCATTTGCTCTTCTTATTGCCGGAAACTATGATAAGGGATTGATCACTAGGAGACTCTCGGATGCTTTTCCCTCCCGTGAGTATATCCGCAAGGTTTACGACCTCGTGTGTGTCTTCCTCGGCATCGCGGTAGGGGAGGGCTATCAGGTTGTGCGTGATTTTGATTTCAGCCTCTTCTGCAGCCGGTTTCATCTGCAACCGGTTATGACCCGGAGCGCTTTGGGACTTCTTACCTCGGCTGGATGGATAGAGTATGTAGAGGAAGTCTCTACCCGTTCACGGGCTATGATTCTGCTCTCGAAAGAAGAACTTTATTCGCTCAGGCTTGACGGAGATGCCGACAAAGTGTTGCAGCTTATGCTACGCACATATACCGGGCTGTTTGCCGACTATGTCTATATCAGTGAAACCCTTATATCATCGCGTCTCGGCATAAGCGGCGAGAGAGTTTATCAGGCGCTCCTCGCTCTCGGGCGCGCTCATGCATTGCACTATGTTCCGCGCTCTGATTCGCCCTATATTTATTTCCCTACTGCGCGCGAACTCTCTAAGTATGTCACAATTCCTATTGAAGTGTATGAGCATCAGCGCGAAAGGATGAAGCTGCGGCTTGATGCGGTCAAAGACTACGTTTTCGGCACATCCGGATGTCGCGTCAACCGGATGCTCGGGTACTTCGGTGAGAACCCCACTGCTACCTGTGGAAAATGCGATATTTGTAGGGATTCTCGTGACAAATACGCTCCTGATCTTGAAGAAAGTATCATTTATCTTGCCTCTCAGCCGGGCGGTCATACATTGGACTACATCGCCGCGCAACTGTCCGTATCCCTCCCGATCCTGATTGAACAGGTTCGCCCGCTGCTTGACACCGGTACACTCCGTCTCAACGGTCACACCCTATATCGAGTCGCCGTTCACGAAAATAAATAGAAAAAGATCCCGACAAAATCGGGATCCGAATACGAAATTCCTAAAAAACTTCCGGATATAAAGTTGTTCTCTTTAAAATCAGCGCTTTAAAATTAGGCAATACAAATCTTAAAGTCGGAAACCTGATTATTCAGCGTCATTTTTCAGACATTCGGTTCGTACTGCATCCGGGAGGTGTTTAACTTTGAAATCTGAGAATACTACCTTGAATCCCTCACCGTCGGGACTTGCGGCGTACATTCCTATCTTGACCGGATGATTAGCCTGAATGGGGGCGTTGCGCATCATGTGGTATTGATGGTCATTGAACGAATAGAAGATTTCTATTGCATCGCGTCGGCGAACAACCTTGATCCATAAATAATCAATAGGACGCTCCAGTTCTGTTACGCTCCAGTCTGATGTGCCGTGCACCACTACGGTACTCAGATTGTATTTGCCATCGACAAATTCGAGTCCTGTTTTCAGATAATTTTCGTGGTCGCAGCGAATCATCATTCCCGCTCCATCGAATCGTGTACGGTAGTCAGCGCTCACTTTCAGTTTAGCCTCGAATTCCCCTCCGTATTCTGCATAATAGAATGGTGCGTCATCAACTGTGAAACAGTAGTGACTCACTCGCCAGTAATCAGTCTTGGGTACGGTCATGATTAGTTTTCCGTTTTTGATTTCCCATGATTGTGGTTCGTTGAACCAGTTCATTTTCGTTGATACACTTAATTTCAATAACATCCGGCTGTTTTGCTATCTGTGCGGCAATAGCAAAACTTCTCTCCTCTGTATATCTTTTGAAATTAGTTTTGCAACACCCTCATAATTGATTCTATGTTTAGATAATTCTTAAACAT
>CAMWUZ010000166.1 GCA_947177595.1 uncultured Porphyromonadaceae bacterium
TTATATGATTATCTAAGAGTTTTTGCAAATTTAGCAACAAAGTGCGAGAGTATTTTTGATTTAAATCAAAATAATTGCTACCTTTGCAGCCGGGTAAGTCCTCCACGACCAGCTCCCCGGGAACTCCGTCAGGTCTTGATCGAAGCAGCGGTACCGGGTTGTAGCGGTGCGATGTAGGTAGCTTACCCTTTTTTCATACCCTTTCCGAATCTGCATCATAATTCTCCCGGTGTAGTATCTACCTTCCATAATTCCATGTCTTCGGGTACCGCTACAGTATGGTAATGAGGCATAAATTCCGACCCCACACTTTCATCAGATTCTTTTTTCTCAATTTTTTGCTCTGTAGGCTCACCAAAGATATATTCACCGTCATCATTCAGTTTATCCGGGAACTCAGTACCCAAAGCGTTATCAATAAGAGTTGCAACAGGTAGAGTGTGCCTTCCGCTGATATAGTAATGCACACACAGTTCATCTTCCGCACGCGTAAACGCCACATAAAGCACATTAAGCTCGTCGAGAATCAGTTCTTTGCATACCGCTTCATACTCAGCAGCAAGAGGAGAATCCGGCATATACGGCTTAGGCTTCATCGGCACTATATCCGGGAGCTCGCATTCTATCGGCAGACTCTTGAGAGGAGTGGCATCAAACCACTGGTGAGATTTAAACGAAAGTATATCCCATGTGCAAGCCGGTATATGCACGCATTTAAACTGCAATCCTTTAGATTTATGAATTGTCATAACTCGGATAGCATTGGGATCTTCGGGTGCGGAAATAATTTTATACCTGCCGGTTTCATCCCACCACTTGAGAAAACTCTGCAAATCGTTTAACCCAAACGTGATATAATCGGATATAAGGTCGTGAAACGCACAGATATAGGGATTCTGTGTCTGTACAAGTTCATCCGGCAAGGTTGCGATAATATCTTCCACAATATCCACAATGGTGGTGCCGGTCAGCGTCGATAAATCCGTATCCTCCCCCGCAAGCGCCTTTCTCAGTGCCTCCGATGAATCTGACCCGCTATGCAGTGCAATCTCAAAGCGTGAAATCAGCGACTTTGTTTCCTTACGGGTTTTATATTTCGTATTCGCAGGCTCTTCAAAAGGATAAGCGATATTTCTCAGTGTGCTGATAATCAATCTTACCGCCGGAGAATCAGAAACCGGCATAAGGTCATCGGAAATGATGTTGAACTTATGCTCAAACTCCGCCTGACGGGAAATCAGATAGGATATGACCCGGTGCCCATCATCTTTCTTTCTAACAAGTACGGCAATATCATTCGGGCGATAATTGCTTTTCAGCTGACGCTGAATATCCTCAGCCAGCTTAGGAAGCATAGTGTCAAAATATTCTTCAGTGCCCGCAACTTCCAACGGAGCAATTTTAATATATCCTTTATGAGAAGTATGCACCGGCGCTACACTCTGACGGACATTGGCATATATCTCACCGAAATCATTCTGACGCGCTAAAGTATCAAAGAGTGCGTTATTAAACTGCACAATATCCTTGCTGCTACGGTAGTTGGTATTCTTTTCCAGATCAGAACCCACCACCTCATTATCAGGAATCTGTAATGCGACTTTTGATCCGAGCAGAGAAGGGTCGGAATTTCTGAAGCGATATATACACTGCTTCTCATCCCCAATAATAAGAGAATCATCGCCATTTCCCACTCCATTGGCAACAAGCGGACGCAAACATTCCCACTGAATCGTGGAGGTGTCCTGAAACTCATCTATCAGATAGTGATTGAGAATAACACCGAGACGCTCGTAAATAAAAGGAGTATCATCCTCGCCTATTATAGTCCGCAGCAAGCTATTGGTATCCGACAGCAGGAGCGCATTATTTTCAACCCTATACTCCTCTATATAACTGTAAATTTTCACCATAATGGCGAGCATGAACATATTGCTGCGCAAATCCAGCAGGAAAGGCACCTCTTTTATCACACGCCTGACCGCCCTCACCGCATCTACAATCTGAGCGTCAGGAGTCGGATATCCTGGATTTTTGTCAAGAAAAGTCTGAAACGCCTTATTATATTTAGGCTCACCACTCTCAGCAACCGCCACAGATACCGTGCCTAATTTAAACTCGCGATTCGCCCCTCTCTCCAAATCCTTATATAAATAGGAGTTTAAAGGGTTGGAGCTGCCCGGTAAGGAATCAATAGCCGCAACCGCTACAATGCACCGCTCTGCAGCTTCTTCTCTCAACACATCAATTGCCTTGGATATTCCTGTGAAAACCTTTTCAATGCGATTCGGGTCCGCAAAATATTCTTTCAGACTCTCATAGCTGTCATCAAACCTATCATTGCTGAGGTCGGAAATAATCTTGGAAATCTTACCATTCAATCCGGAGTCCTTGCTGAAAAGCATCACACTTTCATTGTTTCGCAAGCATTCAACAAGATAGTCGGTAATACCTTTTATATACTTGCGGGTCTCCTTGTCATTGCGGTTGAGAGATTCAAAAAAGCGGTGCATACCCTCTGAAATCGCCTCATCATTTTCCAGTTCCAACTCATAATCTCCGGTAAGTTCCGCCTCTCTTGCAAATGTGCGCAGAATTGTCTGAAAAAAAGAGTCAATGGTACTGATATTGAAAAAATTGAAATCAAACAGCAGGTTGCGCAACGCTTTACCGGCAGCCTCGCGGAGCTGTTCAGGCGAACAACCGAACTCCGCGGTAAGTTTCTCCAGATATTTTGTATCACCACCATGAGCAAGTGCAGCCAGCTCCTTGACAATTCGCTCCTTCATCTCCTCGGTAGCCTTATTTGTAAAGGTAATGGCAAGTATATTCCGGTGCTTGTCGCCATAACCCGAACGAAGCACATAGCGATCAGTACCTTCGAGCTTACGTCCTAAAAGACATTTGATATACTCGTAGGCGAGAGTGAATGTTTTGCCGGAACCGGCAGATGCCTTGTAGATAGTGAGCATACAGAGATTATCAGATTATTCTTGCCTTGAAGCCCATAGCTGTCAGTGCAGACAGAGCATCCTTGCGTCGGTCACCCTGGATAAGAATTTCTCCGGCACGTGCAGAGCCTCCGCATCCTAGAGTTTTTTTTAGCCGCGAGGCTATATCTTTCAAAGTATCGTCATCACAGTTAAAACCGCACACAATAGTAGCCTGCTTTCCGGCGCGCCCTTTTTTCTCAAACACTATATCAAGTCTCGGCGAAACTGTTTTCGGCTGCTCCTCTACTATATCCGGTATATCCTCCCCATCTGGAAGGGAATCGCGCAAACTGCCAAGTTGTTCAAGCCAGTCCATATATGTTAATCGTCAAGGTGAAGAGAATCGGTCGGAATATCGGTAGAGTGAACAATGGCGGAAAGGAGCATCGCGTGCGCCGTATGCTCGGGAGCCACATTGTTATAGAACGCAGCTGCCGAATCTGAATCGGCAGCAAATGCCGTGCGGTAGCAATCAGTGGCGTGAGACACATGATCGCCTTTATCATCAACATCGGCAAGCTGCATATAAATCATAGACAAACGCCCGAGCTGACGTGGAGTCAGGTCTTCAAGCGATCTATTTCCTACAATATGTTTTGTAGCACTTTCAGCGGCGGTCATATCACCCTGGGCTATCGCCATTTCAGCCTCCCGAAGAGCGGATTCCGTTATATCCTCCGCTGATCCGGAGCAAGAAAAAATAATCCACGGCATCAATGCAATAAAGAGCGAGCAGCAAAACTGTTTCATAATATTATAATGTATTGATTAGCTGAGTACAAGTTTCAGTTTTTCGATGAATGCAGCCATTATGGGCTTTTCTTCGATTATTTTTGCAAGCAGCTCCCGGTCATTGAGAGTATATCTTGCCTGATTCTCCGTCTCTGACACGGAGGCTGTGATAGTAACACCATCATTCTGCAAAGTATCACGCATCCATTTGGTAATTTTCGGCAAAGCCTCATTCATTATCTCAAGCTGCATAATGTTTGTGACCTTAGCCTCGAAATTGGTGTTGTCAGAAGTTTCCGGAAGCGAATATCTCATCGAGTTCGCAAGAATCTGTTCTTTCGGATGTGCATCTGCATAGGCATTCCATGCCGCGGCAAAATCATCCTGAGTGAACGGTTTTGCCCGCAAACTTTCGGCAATTGTCTGTGCCGGTTGCGTATCAGATTTGCCAACACCACCACGCATGGAGAAGTTTGGAAGCCTGAGTGTGGTTCCTCGCGAGGCAGAAGAAGCTGTTTTATTGCCGGAAACAAATCCGGGCACTTTAGGAGCGGCATCACCGGGCGCCTTTTGCTGAGGAGCCTGCTGAATAACTGGTGCCTTTGGAATTTCCCCCTCCGGCACAGCCTTGGTATTTGCAGCGTCGATAGGTTTCAACCGCCCCTCTCCGTCGCTGCTATTAGGGGAGGGGCTGAGTGATTGGCATATTTTGGCGAGCGTCAGCTCTATGAGAAATTGCTTGCCTGATGTAGTGCGATAGTTGAGGTCAGCCTCATTGCATAGACTCATAGCCCTGAAAAGGAATCCCGGCGTGCACTTAGCGGCACCGGCAGCCATTGCCTCGCGCGCCTTATCACCCGCGTCGATCAGCGGAAGTGTAGCTGGATCTTTCGCTGCCATCAAGTCGCGGAAGTATGCCGCAA
>CAMWUZ010000167.1 GCA_947177595.1 uncultured Porphyromonadaceae bacterium
GTTCCAGGCCGCAGGAGGCTCAATGGTTATGATTGCCAAGGGTAACCGTAGCAAGCAGGTTACGGACGCATGTAAGAAACATGGTGGTTTCTACCTCGGTTCTATCGGTGGTCCTGCTGCAATTCTTGCGCAGAACAGCATTAAGAAAGTTGAACTCCTTGAATATCCCGAACTCGGCATGGAAGCAATCTGGAAAATCGAGGTGGAAGATTTCCCTGCATTTATTCTTGTAGATGATAAAGGTAATGACTTCTTCACAGAGATTTCTGAAAAGTGTGCTTCATGTGCTCTGAATAATAAGTAAATTAATCAAGGTAATACCAAGATGGTCAATACCTTGAAAGAAACATGCCGCGACCTCGCCTCCCAGCTGTCCGCAAGGGGGGTGAGGTTTGCCATTCTTTCACCGGGCACACGAAACGCTCCGCTGATAGTTGCTCTTGAGCGACACGCGGACATAACAACAAAAGTTGTGATTGATGAAAGAAGTGCGGCTTTCATGGCTCTCGGCTATGCGGCTATTTCCGGTGAACCGGTTGCAATAGTATGTACCTCTGGCACTGCGTTACTGAATTATGCTCCTGCTGTTGCGGAGGCATATTACCGCAAGATTCCTCTAATTGTGATTTCAGCAGACCGTCCTATGGAATGGATTGATCAGGATGACAGTCAGACCATAAGGCAGTTTGAGGCATTGGGTAACTTTGTGAAAGCCTCATATAATATACCGGACTCGGCAGAAAAGGATATGAGGTGGTATGCAAACCGCCAGATTAATGATGCGATGACAACCGCGCTGAGCGGTAGAAAAGCCCCTGTTCATATCAATATCCAGTTCAATGAACCTCTGACTGAAACTGGTGAGGTGGAAGAGGAGCAATTCCGCAACGTGGAGCTGATAGAGCCGACACGTAGTCTTGACACATCCTTTGCCCGACAATTAGGGCTTAGACTTGCGTCACCTCGGAAAGTGATGATTGTAGCAGGTTTTCTACCTCCTTCCCCTCAGTTGAACAAAGCTCTCCGACGGCTTGTCGCACTGCCCAATTTTATAGTTTTCACGGAGACGATTTCCAATCTTCACGGTAATGAGTTTATAAGTAGAATCGATACTACTCTAAGTGGTATCACCAGTGATGAGAGAGAAGAGCTCGCGCCGGATGTCGTAATCACTCTCGGTGGCGCACTTATTTCAAGATTTGTGAAAACCTATCTTAGAAAAATTAAGCCTCAGGAACATTGGCATATTGGACTTTCTCACACCACGGTTGACTGTTTTCAGTGTCTGACAACCAGAATAGAAATGGAGCCGGAAGTGTTTTTCCCCCAACTCGCGTCGGCGATGCAGCCGCATAAGTCTCCATGCCGGTACGCGGATCGCTGGCGTATTGCCCGTGACAAAGCTATTTCTACTCATCAGGCATACATTGCTCACTCTCCCTGGAGTGATCTAAAAGCATTCTCGGTGATTATGCCGAAAATACCGAGAGGAACCAATCTGCAATTATCAAATGGCACAACGGTGCGATATGCCCAGTTGATGGGTGATTGCGGATTTCACCGATGCGACTGTAACCGAGGTGTGAGCGGTATTGACGGAAGCACTTCCACCGCTATCGGTGCTTCGCTTGCCTATCCCACGGGACTTACGCTCCTTATCACAGGTGATATGAGTGCGCAATATGATCTTGGAGCTCTGGCGACAGAGGGTATCCCTTCAAATTTCAAGATGATAGTGATGCGAAACGGTGGAGGAGGTATCTTCCGCTTTATCAGTTCAACGAGCGGATTGCCTGAAGTCGAGAGAAACTTCGCGGCAAAAGATTCAGTAAGATTGCCTCTTGAAGCATTGGCACAAGGTTTCGGTTTCAGTTATTATGAAGCAGCAGGTGAAGAAGAACTCAGGAATGTTTTCCCGGATTTTATTTCGAAAACAGAGAAACCGGCTATTCTCACAATAGATACCCCCCCCGATATAGATGCGGAGGTATTGAGAAATTATTTCAAACGTTCAAAGATTTTCAAAAATAAAACATATGAATGATATTGTATGGACTCCGATCAAGGAGTATTCCGATATCCTTTTCGAGCAGTGCGGTGGTATTGCCAAAATAACAATCAACCGTCCTAAGGTTTATAACGCATTCCGTCCCCAGACAAATTTCGAGATGCTTGACGCGATGGCTTACTGCCGTGACAATTCATCAATCGGAGTGGTTATTCTCACCGGTGCGGGAGACAAAGCATTCTGTTCAGGAGGTGACCAGAATGTGAAAGGTGTAGGGGGATACATTGATGATAACGGTGTTCCCCGCCTGAACGTTCTCGATCTGCACAAAGCCATACGTTCTATTCCCAAACCGGTCATCGCAATGGTAAACGGATATGCGATAGGCGGTGGAAATGTGCTCCAGGTTGTGTGTGATCTTACGATAGCTTCAGAAAATGCCCGTTTCGGTCAGACAGGTCCCAAGGTCGGCAGCTTTGATGCCGGTTTCGGTTCTTCCTATCTTGCCCGCTGTGTCGGTCAGAAAAAAGCACGTGAAATATGGTTTCTTTGCCGGCAGTACACTGCCGCAGAAGCACTTGAAATGGGAATGATTAACAAGGTCGTGCCTTTTGAGGAACTTGAAAAAGAAACCGTTGACTGGTGCCGCACAATTCTTAGCCGTAGCCCCATGGCTATAAGAATGATAAAGCGAGCCCTCAATGCCGAGCTTGATGGTCAGCGTGGTCTCATGGAATTTGCCGGAGATGCGACTCTCATGTATTACCTTATGGAGGAGGCGCAGGAGGGTAAAAATGCTTTCCTTGAAAAACGCGATCCGGATTTTGGTAAATTTCCCAAATTTCCAGGTTGATGCTCAGAGCAGCCTATACTCCCTATCGGCTTGACTTCAATTTCAAGGCGCTGACTTCACGTGGCGCTTTGCCTTACAAAGACACTTTTTATGTCAAAGTATGGGATGAAGCGACTCCGGATAAATTCGGGATAGGGGAATGTGCTCTATTCAGAGGGCTTAGTAAGGAGGATACACCGCAATATGAGCAGGTGCTATATAATCTTTGCCGCAGCCTAAACCGTGGAGAGGATTATGACATCAGTGCTTACTCCTCAATAAGATTCGGACTGGAGACAGCAATGAGCGATTTCAAGCACGATTGTTTGCACACTCCGTTTCCAAGCGAGTTTGTTGGCGGTGCTTCCTCAATCACTATCAATGGTTTGGTGTGGATGGGCAGCATAGATGAAATGTGTCATAGAGCCGAGCAAAAGATAGCTGAAGGTTTCCGTTGTATCAAGTTCAAGGTAGGCGGACAGAATTTCGAACAGGAATTTCAGCTTCTTGAACGGCTAAGGGAAAAGTATGGAACGGAATCTCTGGAGATACGTATTGATGCAAACGGCGCGTTTACTCCGGAAAACGCGCAGGAACGCCTTAATCGTCTTGCCTCACTTGATATCCATTCCATAGAGCAGCCGATTGCAGCAGGGCAGTGGGAGGCTATGGCAACCCTTTGCCGTGAATCTCCAATACCTATTGCTCTTGATGAAGAACTGATTGGCTGTTACTCTATAGAAGAGAAGTGCAGGATACTTGACTATATCCATCCGTCATACATTATTCTCAAGCCGGCATTGTGCGGAGGGTTCTGCAGTGCTAAAGAATGGATTGCGGAAGCCGTCAATAGGGAAATAGGTTGGTGGGTCACCTCTTCTCTGGAGTCCAATATCGGCCTCAATGCAATAGCGCAGTGGGTGGGCTCTATGAATGTTGAAATACCTCAGGGGCTCGGTACCGGCGGACTATTCACCAACAACATCCATTCTCCGCTTGTCCGTCGTGGCGAAGAGCTTTCATATAATCCATCTAAAGAATGGTCTTTTCCTGAACTGCAATGGATAGCGCCAGAATAACCGGTCTCACATCGGCAACCAGAGAGTTTCTTGACTGTTGGAATGACGGCAGAGACTACATTACAGCTTTTACTTCCGGTTCTACCGGCAGACCAAAGGAGATCCGTCTCCTCAAAAGTGATATGGTTGCATCGGCAAAGGCAACCAATGCTTTTTTCGGCATAAACTCTTCCAGCACTCTTGCTCTTCCGCTCAGCGCTTCTTATATCGCCGGGAAAATGATGATTGTAAGGAGTATAGTAGCGCAATGTCCGCTCTATATCGCCGATCCTGATGCAGATCCGCTGCTTGGATTGCCTCAATCGGTCAAGTTCAGTCTTCTTCCAATTGTGCCAGCTCAGATTCAAGGACTCGTAAGCCACGGAGACCTTTCGCAAAGAGTCGGCGCAATAATTGTTGGTGGCGCTCCTACAACACCACAGCAGAATGGAATCCTCAAAAGTCTGGGAATACCAGTCTTTGCAACATACGGAATGACGGAAACGTGCTCTCATGTAGCGCTGAGACCGATAGATGAGGATGCTTTCAGGGCTATGCCCGGAATAGAATTTGGGGTGGATGAGCGCGATTGTCTCATTATAGACGCGCCTCGATTTTCTTTTGGCAAAATTATCACTAATGATTGTGTTACTTTGCTTTCTCCAACAAGATTTCGCTGGCTTGGCAGAGCGGACAATGTGATTAATTCGGGAGGAATAAAGATTCATCCTGAAT
>CAMWUZ010000168.1 GCA_947177595.1 uncultured Porphyromonadaceae bacterium
TACAGGGAGACCGTAACGGCAAATCGTTGCGAAATCCATGCCGGAGAAACCGAAAGCGGAGTCACCTTCAACAGCCACTACGCTCTTGCCGGTTGCAACAGCGGCACCGATAGCAGAACCCATACCCATACCCATGATGGACCATGTAGCGCAGTCAACACGGTGACGCGGGAGTGACATATCTACAGAGTCACGGGTGTCGTCAAGGGTATTAGCACCTTCGTTGATGAGAATAACATCGGGATTGCTCTCGAGCACTGGCTTGATTGCGCTGATTGCTGTCCAATGGTTCATGGGAGATGCTGTGAGCGCATCTGTGAGTCGAGCCTGGAATTTGGTGTTCTTTTCTTTTGATTCTGCCTGCAGAGAGGTTACCCAAGTCGGGTCTGCCTGCATGGTCTTGCCCTTGAGGGCTGCAAGAATAGCGTCAAGTGATAGATTCATGTCACCTACAACCGGTGCTGCGATAGGCACATTGCGGTCAATTTCCTGCGGCTCAACATCAAGCTGGATAAATTTGATCTGAGGATTCCATTTGCCCTTGCCGAATTCGAGCATCCAGTTGATACGTGCGCCGATAACCATAACGACATCAGCCTGCTCCATGATGGTTGAACGACATGAAAGTGCGCTTAGAGGAGCGTTGTCGGGCAGAAGTCCCTTAGCCATAGACATTGCGAGATAAGGAATCTTATATGTGTCAACAAGTTCCTTGATTTTATCTTCTGCCTGAGCGTATGCTGCACCCTTGCCGAGAAGAATAGCCGGACGCTTAGCGGATGCAAGAATCTCGGCGGCGCGCTCAACCGATTCGGCATTGGGAGCAACTTCCGAATAAATATCCACCGGGTCGAAGAATAGCTTTTCTGCATCTTCGCGGTTCATGATTTCAGCGAGAGCCGGGGTGGTCATGTCGATGTAAACGCCACCCGGACGGCCGGTAACAGCCGCACGGTAAGCTCTTGCCACGGCAGAGGGGATATCTTTAGCGTATGAGCAGCGGAACGCAGCCTTGACAAGGGGACGGGCGGTGTTGAGTTGGTCGAGCTGTTCGTAAGTACCCATATTCATATCTACCATAGTCGGGTCTGATGCGCCGGAAATCTGAATCATCGGGTAGCAGTTTATGGTAGCATTTGCTGTAGCTGTAAGTCCATTGAGGAATCCGAGTGATGAAACGGTCAGAAGCACACCCGGCTGACGGGTGAGAAAACCGTGGGTGGCTGCAGCCATGCCTGCTTGCTGTTCAAAGCGGAATCCATAATAGTTCATGCCGATTTTCTGCATGGCGTATGCGACTTCGGTCACAGGAATACCTACAAGACCGTAAACATCATTGATTCCAACGCGGCGCAGAGCCTCTGCGAGTATATACATACCGGTCACCTGTTCCGGAAATTCCGGTTTAGTGGCGGGGGTTGTTGTAGTAGCCATAATTGTGATTTTAAAAAAAAGTTTTTAAACGTGAATTTCAGTTATGAAAAAAGCGGTGCGAAGACCGGTTGACGGTACCCCGCTCCGCTTTATTATTATAAGATTTGCCTTGCGGCGGTCAATTACATCTGACCGGATGCAAGAGGCTCTGTTGTGCCGTTTTTGGCGAATTCAGCCTGCTGCTCAGCGGTGTAGCCGAGTGAGGTGAGCACCTCTGCGGTATTTCCGCCGAGTGAAGGTGCAGGACCGTATGTGGGCTGATAGTTACTCATAGTGAACGGACATCCTACTGTTACGAACTCACCGATTTCACCACCCTGGTTGATGCGCACGAGAGTGTTGCCATCGTAAAGCGATTCATCGCTCATAATTTCCTTGGTAGAAAGTACGGGTCCCACAGGCACGCCTGCTTTGCCGAGTATTTCTGTAACTTCAAATTTGGTCTTGTCAGCAGTCCAAGCACCGATACGCTGATAGATCTCCTGTTTGTGACGGTCACGAGCATCGGCTGTATTGAAGTCGGGGTTGGTGAGCCAGTCCTGGAAGCCCATTGCGTTGCAGGCAAGCTCGAAGTCTTTGGCACCGCGCTGAAGAATGATGTAAACATAGTTGTTGGCATCAACCTCGCTGTCCATATCACCTGCGGGTTTACATTTATATGTCCATCCGAGAACGCCGCCGCCTTCAATATTACCTGAGCGGGGAACACAATCACCGAATTTGCCGTTGGGGTACTGCGGGAACTGTGTCAGGTAACCGATCTTGTCAAGAGTGAGCTGGTCACGGGTCTTGATACGGCAGAGGTTAAGACAAGCGTTGTGCATTGACTGATAAACGTAGCATCCTTCGCCGGTTTTGTTACGCTGCTGAAGCGCTGCAAGAAGACCAATGAGAAGGTGCATACCGGTGTTAGAGTCACCGAGGGCGGCACCGCTCTGGGTAGGAATGTTATAGTCGCCGTCATACCAGCCGGTTGTTGAAGCGGCTGCGGCTGTTACCTGGGCGATAGGCTCGTATGCTTTTAGATTAGCGTACTTGGACGATACAGGGAATCCCTTGATAGTACCGTAAATACATTTAGGATTTAGTTTGTGGACAACCTCCCAACTGAAGCCGAGTTTATCCATTGCTCCGGGGTGAAGGTTTTCTACAAAAATATCACACTCCTGAATCAGTTTGGTCAGAATCTGTTTTCCGTCAGGTGTCTTGGCATCCAACGTAAGAGATTTTTTGTCGGAGTTTAGCTGTAAATAATAATAACTTGGAAGGTCAGGATTAAACTGAAGTTCTTTACGTGTTGCATCACCTACACCCGGACGTTCGATTTTGATAACATCGGCGCCGAGCCATGCAAGCATTTGTGTACAAGAAGGTCCTGACTGCACCTCGGTAAAATCCACTACCTTGATGCCCTGAAGAGGAGCTGTGTTCATGATTAATAGTTGTTTTAGTTAATATAAATTTATTTCGTTTTATGCTAAGTAAACAACTGCAAATCGTAAAAGGGTCATTGACCGCTTACTTTTTTAACTAAAATTAGGGAAATGATGATATCATATCGTTAATGGATATTTATTATACCGGCAGAGGTATTAAAAAAAATATGGATGATTGCTTGCAATATATAAATTGGTATATTACCTTTGCGCTAAATAAATGATTTGAGAAACACACCATATATTACATATAGGTCGAAGGGGTATGATTGATGATGTGATTTTCGAGTCACTAACTGATAAAAAACAAATAACTATGAAAAATTTTACATTCAGCCTCAAATGGCACACAATTCTGAGTGAGTATCCGGCAGAGATTCGCGGTGAAATCTATTTCGCGGTGATAGAGTATGCGGCGACTGGTAAAATTATTGAGATGCAGCCGCTTGCGCGAATGGCATTCGGTTTTATCAAACATGAGATTGACGAGCGTGCCCGCAAACGCGAGGCGCGTAAAGTCAAAAAAGAACAGGCGAAGGATAGTGTGACTGCCTCTGAAAAGGCTCGCACGGAGGTGAAGGCAAAACCTGAGCAGGATTCTCTTGGGGAATTATGGGCGGATAATTCTCAGGTGAAAAGCAGTGTTTTCAAGTCCGGAAATAACGGTGGTGCAAAAATGCATCGATCGGTTCATTCGCGCAGCTCAAGAGACATATTTGCGGTAAGCGCCATATAGTTGAGGTTTTACTCAGGTGGCTTCAAAATTCAAAATTATTTTTGTATTTTTGTGAGCACACTTGAATCACTTCTAAGTAAATCACTATTTGATGCAACCCTATCTTGTATCGGCAAGAAAATATCGCCCGGCTACATTTGACACGGTGGTAGGACAGAAAGCTCTAACCACTACGCTCAAAAATGCCGTTGCATCGGGGAAACTCGCCCATTCCTATCTGTTCTGCGGATCCAGAGGAGTAGGCAAAACATCCTGTGCGCGTATTTTCGCCAAAACAATCAACTGCGAGCACCGCACTCCCGACGGTGAGGCTTGCAATGAATGCGAATCATGCAAGGCATTCAATTCCGGCACCTCGCTCAATATCATCGAGCTCGATGCTGCCTCAAACAACAGCGTGGATGATATCAGGGCGCTCACCGAGCAGGTGCAGACACCACCGTCTGTCGGTAAATACAGAGTGTTTATCGTCGATGAGGTGCATATGCTATCCGCCGCCGCTTTCAATGCCTTCCTCAAAACTCTTGAGGAGCCACCGGGATATGTGGTGTTTATTCTTGCAACTACCGAGAAACATAAGATCATTCCTACCATCCTGTCGAGATGCCAGATTTATGATTTTCATCGTATCACAATACCCGACATGATTGCCCACCTCGCTTACGTAGCTAAGCAGGAGGGTATTACCGCCGAGGAGGAGGGTCGGTATGTGATAGCTCAGAGAGCCGATGGCGCTATGCGTGATGCGCTCTCGATTTTTGATCAGGTAGCTGCGTCAAGCGGAGGAAATATTACCTATCAGTCTGCTATCGAGAATCTGAATGTGCTTGACTATAAGTATTATGACCGGTTGCTGGAAGCGTTCCTCGCAGGAGATGTTCTCTCCACATGGGTGATTTATAAGGAGATACGAGATGCCGGTTTTCAATCTCATTTCTTTATCAACGGACTAGCGGCATACTACCGCGACTAGATGGCAGCGAAAGCTCCAGCTACACTTCAGCTGATCGACGCGGG
>CAMWUZ010000169.1 GCA_947177595.1 uncultured Porphyromonadaceae bacterium
GCCTTCATGTCTTTTTGAAACTCGGTAACTAAAGAACTGATTTCTATTTTGCCTGAAATTTTTATTTCAACAGGTGACGCGGGATTGAAAGAACCGCTGACCGTTTCGATGTGTTTCAGGGTATTCTGACCGGCGATAAACATAATTTCACTGTTGGTGATACCGAGGCAAAGGCTTATTTCGGAATTAATGTCGGTTATAATATCATAATATTTATTTTCTGGACCGGACACTCCGTTTTCTTCCGAACAGAAGTGGAGTGAAAGATAGTTTTTATCCAGAATTTCATCCGTGCCTGATGAGTATAAGCCAAAATCGGCAGTCCATAGTCTGTTATTTCTGTCCCGCCATGAAAAAACAATCTTTCCGGATTGATTTCGCATGAATTTTCTGTCGGGAAACTCCATTCTCAATTCAAGAACGGATGAAGCTGAGTTTGAGATTGCTGGAATTGTCAAAACGGTGTCCTGAACCGTTCGTGCCGCTTCGTGATATATTCGCTGCGGTTCAATTGCAGAGATTGTAAGAAGGACATTTATTGCCAAAAATATTGAGATAAAGCGATTCATTTCAATAACTTTTTCACCTCTTCAACAAATATATCAGTCCCCATATCATACGGCAGCCAGTAGATTTTAAATCCACGGCGCTCCATACCGCGAAACCATGTCATCTGACGTTTCGCAAACTGGTGAATTGCTATTTCCAGCGAATCTGTCATCTCTTTCAGTGTTAGGTGACCGGTGAGATGCAAGGTGATGAATTTGTATTCCAATCCGTAATATATCAGATTCTCGGCAGGAATACCGGAGTCAAGCAATCTCTTTACTTCCTCTATCATTCCTGCATCAATTCTTGCTCTTAACCGTGACGATATGCGGTTTCGGCGCGCATCGCGGTCAATCTCCACACCTATAATCACTGCATCCGGATCTGGAACATCCGGATTGGTTGACGCAACTACTTCCGGATGCTGCTGATAGTATGACTGAATTTCAATCGCCCTTATAGCGCGTTTTACTGTATCTACATCCGTGGTATTGTGGAGTGTCTTCATCTCTGCGAGTATCCGGGTAAGCTCTTCAAGCGATTTTGACGCGAGTGACTCTCTCAGTTCCGGATTCTCGGGTACTTCCGGCAAATTTGTGCCTTTTACCAGTGCTTCCAGATACATTCCGGTGCCACCGCATATCACCGGTATCTTTCCACGTGATTTTATATCTGCAAACGCACTGCGCGCATCTCTCAGATATTCGTACAGGTTATACTTATAACCTGCAGGAGCTATGTCGATCATATGATACGGCACACCGCGATATTCCTCGAGATCTTTGCCGGTACCTAAGTCCATTCCGGTATAGATCTGTCGTGAATCGGCGCTGATAATCTCGCCGCCAAGTTCTTCCGCCACCCTTACGGCAAGTGTGGTTTTACCGCTTGCGGTAGGTCCGGTAATTACTGGATATTTATTCAATCGTCGGTATATTTGTGCCAGAAACGGCGGATTTTATATAGGAATGAATCCTGATTGAAAAGATGTATTCTGAACCACATCGGGTCATTGTAGTCCACATCCCATTTATGGATGTCGCATAGCCTGAAAGTTGGAGTATAATGCTTTATCTTATATTTTCTCCTGCCGTTTTTGTCATAGGTTTTCCACGCCATGGCAGCCGTGTGCAGCCTGATGATTTCAGAGCTGAACAGGGGATTGCATTTTTTCGTGTTGATGAGATTATGGAGCTGGTGGATGGTTATGAATTCAACATTCGGTTTCTCCTTGAGCAGCTTCTCTTTCTCTTCGTCAGTGAGAAAACAGAGGTAGTTGAAAATATTATAGTCGGCGTTTCCGGCGGTAATTGAATACATGAACCTCAAGTCGTTTATACGGAAATTGATCTTGTTGACCAGATATGACTGCGCTTCTGCCACCGAAACATTATTGCGGGCGGATATATATATGCTTTCGGGAGTGTCGAATCTGTTTTGGGCGAAATCGGTAATTTTATCCGGATCGCTTTCAGGAGGAATCACAGCTATATAGTTGTCCCATATCATGATGAAGCGTAGCAGCGAGTAAGGACCGTTTTTCAGTGAACTTGAGCCGATATAGGTGCTGTAATAGTTCCAGAGACCGATATAGCGAAGAGCCATATATGCTATCGAGCATACAAATATAGCTATCGGGGCAACGAAAAACACGAATCTGTCAGGCAGATTGAGATTCACGTTTACATAAATCAGAAAGTAATATATCCATGCAACTATCGCTATTCCGGCGGTTATCACTCCGAGAAAACGAGCCTGCACCGTGCCTTCCTGAGTGAACAGCTTCCCGAGGAAACCACGCTCGGCTGGAGTACCGTATTTAATTTTGCACTCCAGGCAGATAGGGTAGTGGGAACCGCGGTAAATCGCATAGAGGCAGCAAATTGCCGTGACCGGCGCCACGATTAGAGTGGTGATGAAAGGAATCTCTGTATTGGACGTTTCCGGATTGAAAATATGATGGAACAGCCACCGCGAGTACATGAAATTGAGTGCGAGCATTATCACTCCGCAATAAAACATGATTCTCATGCCGAGATGGGGCAGCAGGAAACATACCGGGAGACGCCTCTTCCGGTTTGTCAGATACATCATGTAAAACACTCCCTGAAGCGCGAATGCAAGGAGCGGCATCAGAACAGGGTTGAGCCATAGTGAAATAAACACAAGCAACGATATACCTCCGGCAACTATGACCCAGTTGAGCCACAGTAGATAGATACCTTTTATCGTTATCTTGATTTGTTCTGACATTATCCGTTATCTCATATTTCTGTTAAAGTAGTCAAGCATACGGGCAAAAACAATCTTCTGAGCTCCGCAGGCATTTATAGAGTGATCCATATTAGCGAAAACCAGCATATCGCACCACATATTTGCAGCCTCTGCAGCAGATACATACTGAACAGTGTTGAAGTAGTGCACATTGTCGTCTGCGGTGCCACTCATAATGAGCAGCGGACACTTTATATTCTTAACATAATTGAGGGGGGCAGAGTTCCGGTAACCGTCCTCATTTTCCTGCGGAGTAAGCATATATCTTTCGGCATAAACGGTATCGTAGTATCTCCAGTCGGTAACAGGAGCCACAGCTACTGCCGCTGCATAAGGCGCATTAGGCTGAGAAGCTGCCATGAGGGTTTCATATCCGCCGTAGCTCCAACCGTGAATCCCGATTCTTTTCGCATCGACGTAGGGGAGAGACGCGGCGTAGCGCGCAGCATTCACCTGATCGATAGATTCGTAGTGACCGAGATCTTTATAAACTACATCCATGAAAGCTCTTCCGCGTCCGCCGGTTCCGCGACCGTCAACACAGATTATTATATAGCCGTTTGCGGCATACCAGTTTGCCCAACCGATCGACCATTCGTCAAGTACCTGCTGAGAACCGGGACCGCTGTATTGAAACATTACGACAGGATATTTTTTTGATGAGGTGAAGTCGGCGGGTTTAATCATGTAGCCGTTAAGCGAAACCCCATCGGATGTCATGGTGAAAAATTCTCTCTGCGGCACTCCGGCATATCTGCTCTTCAATGCCGCATTGTCTTCAAGGGTCTTGAGCTGTTTGAGTTTGTCGGCAGAGTAGAGTGTATATGTCGGTGGAGTTTTGGTATCGGAATAGCGTAAGGTGAAAAATGCCATGTCGGGGCTGAATATGGCTGATGCACATCCTGTCGCAGGTGATATGTCTGTGACCTTTCCTTTGGAGTTGACTGAGCTGACAACCCGGTTGACAGGTCCGTTTACGGTTGACTGATAGTAGTGGGTTCCGGAAACTTTGTCATAACCGTAGTATGCGAGAACATCATAGTCTCCTGAGGTGATCTGTTTCAGCAGCGTTCCGGTGTAGGAATACTGATAAAGGTGATCATATCCGGTGCGTGATGAGATGATGACGAAGAAATCCTGGTAGTATTTAATATCCTCGTATGTTTCCGGAGTGAGCCACGCTTTATATTCTTCAACAAGAATCGATTTTGCTACAGTAGATCTTGGATTTACCGAGAAGAGTTCCATTCTGGTCTGAGCACGGTTGAGAGTAGTGACAATCAGTCGGTCAGAACTGTAAGCGTAGGCTATGCGGGGAATATATTCAAAGCCGTTGTGAGGCAAAGCTACTGTTTTAGTGGTCTTATTGTCAATGTCATAGGCATGAACGCTTACGATAGAATTTTTTTCTCCGGCAACGGGATATTTGTAGGTGAACGAACCGGGATAGAGGGCATATTCAGGCATCTTGTCGCAAACGCCCTCGTAGAGAGGGAAGGAGAACATCGGCACAGCCGATTCATTGTACTTGATATAACAGAGGGTGGAATTGTCGGGTGCCCAAGTCATTGAGGAGGCTGTTGTAAACTCCTCCTCGTATGTCCAGTCAGGCACACCGTTTATAATCATGTTTTTGGCTCCATCAGTGGTGACAGCTCTCTCTGTCCAGAAATCAAGCTGCTTGAGGAAAATGTTATTTTGTGCCACAAACGCAATCATCCTGCCGTCCGGTGCGAAAATGGGAGCCTGCTGACGAG
>CAMWUZ010000170.1 GCA_947177595.1 uncultured Porphyromonadaceae bacterium
GGTATAGAGAGAATGTCAAATATTCTCATGCCGTTGCTCTTCTTGCTTCTGGTTATTTTCTGTGTCAACTCACTCACGTTTGATAAGGCGAAAGATGGTCTTGCATTCCTGTTTCATCCTGATTTTTCTAAAATTACGCCAAAGGTGTTGCTCTCCGCGATGGGGCAGGCGTTTTTCTCGCTCAGCCTCGGACTCGGCTGCATGACAACCTACGCATCATATTTCAGTGAAAAGACACGGTTGGGTCGTACTGCGATGACCACCGCTGTTCTTGATACCTTTGTTGCTATTCTTGCCGGCATTATAATCTTTCCGGCTGTATTCTCATTCGGGTTTTCTCCCCAGGCTGGTCCCACTCTTGTATTTGAAGTCCTTCCTGCTATTTTCAATAATTTACCGGGAGGTATAGTGTGGTCGGCTCTGTTTTTTCTGCTTCTTACACTCGCATCTCTCACCTCAACCATATCGATGAGTGAAATATCTATAGCTTTCATGGTAGAGGAGTGGAAACTGAGCAGAAAAACGGCTACTGTTATAAATACCCTTATAGCCATGGTGTTTGGAACATTGTGCGCCCTTAGCTTCGGAGTCCTTTCCGGATTTAAGATATTCGGCATGACTATCTTCAACTTCATGGATTATGCATCATCAAACGTTCTCCTGCCGCTTGGAGGATTGATTGCGTCTGTATTTGTCGGTTGGGTTATAGACAAACGTTTTGTTAAAGCGCAGATGACCAATTACGGATCTTTCCGAAGCAATCTTCTTCCGGTAGTGGCGTTCTGTCTCAGATATGTCGCTCCCGCGGGAATAACATTGGTCTTTCTCAATTCAATCGGCGTAATATAGTTTGGAATAACGCACAAGTTTGCCTAACTTCGCGGAGAAACTCCAAAGAAGTTATTCATTGATACCGTTCACACTAAACATCAAAGGCATTCTCCGGCGGTTCGATACTCCGCTTGTTATGGGTATATTGAATGCCACTCCCGATTCGTTTTATGCGCCTTCACGAACAGAAGAGGATAGAATAGAGGCGGTTGTGAAGCGAATGATTGCCGAGGGTGCTGATATAATCGATGTCGGTGCCTATTCATCGCGTCCGGGAGCGGCTGAAGTTTCAGAAGCAGAAGAGATGGCGAGACTTGAGGCTGCTCTGAAAAAGGTGAGGGGAGTGAGTGATGATATTATAGTTTCAGTCGATACTTTCCGCTCTGAAGTAGCCCGCGTTGCGGTAAAAGATTTTGGTGCCGATATTGTTAATGATATTTCCGGAGGTCTGCTTGATAAGGATATGATTCCAACAGTGGCGCAGCTGAAAGTGCCGTATATATTGATGCATATGCGGGGCAACCCTCAGACCATGCAGCAGCATTGCGATTATCCGACGGGAGTGACAGCCGGAGTGATAAAGGAACTGTCCGATAGAGTGAGTCAGGCAGCTCTTGCAGGAATATGCGATATTATTATTGATCCCGGGTTTGGTTTCAGTAAAACAATTGAGCAGAACTATGAGCTGTTGCGGAATCTGGGAGTGCTTGACACAGCCTTTGGCTTGCCTGTGCTCGTTGGGGTTTCGCGAAAGTCTATGTTTACACGGGCGCTGAGTATTTCTGCTGATGAAGCTCTTCCGGCAACTGTTACCGCGAATACAATCGCTCTGTCATCTGGCGCTTCGATAATAAGAGTTCATGATGTTGCCGCGGCACGGCAATGTATTGATGTGTTTCGCCTCACTAAAATTCATTAAGCTGCAATTATGATTGGATTTGGCATAAAAGATGCGCTCGATATCGCTTTAGCGGCACTGCTTCTCTTCTATCTCTACCGGATAATGAAAGAGAGTGGTACTTTAAATATCTTTTTCGGAGTGCTTGCATTCATCGGAGTATGGGTTATAGCGTCACCGATACTGGAGATGAAGCTGATAGGCACCATTCTTGATAAGTTTATGAGTATCGGTCTGCTTGTACTCGTTATCCTTTTTCAGGATCAGATCAAAAGATTTTTGGTCGAACTCGGAGACCACAAGCGCTGGCGCTTCCTCAAAAAACTTTTTCACCACTCCCACGAGACCCGGGAAGATCATACCCGGCAGTATATACTTCCCATAGTTTATGCCTGCATGAATATGGCTAAATCAAAAACCGGTGCTCTTATCGTGATTCAGAATGATATGCCGCTTGACAATTATGAGAAGTCCGGCGATATCATAGACGCGAAAATCAATTCGCGACTTATAGAGAATATTTTTTTCAAAAATTCGCCGTTGCATGACGGTGCGATGATAATTGCCGGCGATAAGATTGTAGCCGCCGGATGTATTCTGCCTGTGAGTCACGATCGTAATGTGCCTCGTGCTCTCGGACTCAGACATAGATCTGCGCTCGGTATCTCGCAGGCTACAGACGCATTTGCTATTGTGGTGTCGGAAGAGACAGGAGGAATATCCGTTGCATATAGGGGAGTGCTCTCAACGCGTCTTTCGTCAGCGGAACTGGAGCAGCGGCTGTCCCAGATATTCCATCATAATGATGCGGTGACATCATAAAAGAGTTCAAAAAACATTTATAGACTTTGCTATTATAAAAAAACAGATTACCTTTGTGGTCGCAAACACAGAATGTGCATCTTTGGAGTGATGCTCGAGTGGTTGAAGAGGCACGCCTGGAAAGCGTGTATACCCCAAAAGGGTATCGGGGGTTCGAATCCCCCTCACTCCGCAATATATTGTGAGACCCATCTGGGGCTCGTTTAAATATAGTCCAATAGATAAATCACCTACACAAATACATCACCCCGAATTTACCATTATGTAAATCCGGGGGTGATGAATTTCGGTGACCATACACGGTTCTCCGAAAAAAATTACATTTCAATAACCCTGTGGCTATCACTGTGTCTGATTCGGTTATTAACCTTTCGTAAGAGTGACTCAAATAAATATTCAAACCTTTCCGTGGCGTTTTAATCTCGTTAGCATAAAGCACGGTTTACGCGCGGAATCCGATTTGCGAGTGTCCATTACGCTTTTTTATTTGAATTGCGGCTGATAGTCATAGAGCCTTCGCATCGAATAATCGGGACAGGGTCAGTGACTTGTCTATGCCGTTTCAACAATTATTGTTCTCTTGCCGATCTCTATCAGCTTTGTACTATTATAACAAACCGCGTTCGCTTTTGTTGGCCCGGACTCTTTTTTTATTTTTGTAAAAAAATATGATATGAGACAGATGAGAAAATCTGACCGGCAGATGCCGGCACCCCGGGCGCTTGAAGTATTCGACAACGCACCTTATATCACAATGTCAATGACGGGAGCGGATGGCAATCCGTATGCTGTGCCTCTCTCCATTGTCAGAAGTAATGACACCACTTTCTATTTTCATTGTGCCGATGAGGGAGAAAAGATAGATTGTATCAAGTCAAACCCTATGGTATGGCTGTCTGCTGTGAGTAAATGCACACCTGTGTTTGAAGAGGAAAAACTGAATTTTACAGAGCATTATCGCTCCGCTATGGCATCAGGTGAAGCTGAATTTGTGATAGATAAGGATGAAAAGATTGAGGCATTGAAATTAATCTGCGAAAGATTTTTGCCTAAGTATATGAATTTCTTTACCGAAGCGATAAATAGAAGCCTTGACCGCACGACTGTAGTCAGGATTACTCTCAAAGAACCGCCGGTGGGGAAATGCAAGTCATAAAAAGGATTCCATAATAATTTGGTGTAGTGCTTCCTGCGAGTTATTTTTGCAGCGGAATTAGAATTATGGATAGAAGAAACTTTTTAAAAATATCACTTGCCGGTAGTGCGTTGGCGCTTCTGCCATCCGGACTAAGGCCGGCATCGCTTGCATCATCTGCGGCTTCCGGGTCTTATAGGGTGAGCGTGGTGCGGCGAAACTGCTTTGATGATCTGCAGAGCTGTTATCTTGATGATCCCGAAGCGGGAGCTTGTCCTGTTTTTTCAGATGATTTCAGTGAGATTCTTACGCTTGGAGATAAAATGCCATCACATCTCGTCGGAAAATTCTGCCCGAAGGCATGGAGTGCTCTCAGTAGTGCCGCTTCAGATATTTCTGATTGCGCTGATTCTGCACAGGTGCGTCTTGCTTCATGCGGTGACCCGACCCGTCCCGTGGTTTTCAAGATAGAAAAAGTATAGCCAATGTAAAAAAATAGCTCCTTATTATATATAATATAGCGATTTAGCACTTTATTATTGGAAAATAATCGTTAATTTTGCGAGACTTTATGGCACGCGTTCATGTGGTGCGCGATATTTTGTTGATTATAAATAGGTTGCAATGATTAATATAACTTTTCCGGACAATTCTGTCCGTCAGTATGAGGCTGGGGTAACCCCGCTGCAGATTGCCGATAGCATCAGCCCGCGTCTTGCCCAGGATATTCTTGCCGCAAGCGTTAACGGTCAGGAGTGGGATATTTCCCGTCCGATTGATAGCGATGCCTCAGTGAAATTTTTTAAGTGGGAGGACGCCGAGGGCAAGCACGCTTTCTGGCATAGCTCGGCTCACCTGCTTGCCGAGGCGCTGCAGGATCTGTAT
>CAMWUZ010000171.1 GCA_947177595.1 uncultured Porphyromonadaceae bacterium
GTTTGTAACAGCGAGATCGGTTGTGACAAGACCTTTGTCAGGTGCGATTTCAACTATCTTTTCGCCGGGCTGAAGAGTGCCGCTGAAGGGGAGTGTGATGATTTCACCACCGTTGAGCACTACGGGAATTTTGTTTTCCTTGCGGAGTGTCTTTGCGGCTTTCTTGCCGAGGTCGGTACGGGGCTCTGCTGAGAGCTGGAATGTTTTCATTCGTTTGTTAATTAAATGTGTTACTAAAAATTAAGTGATTTCGTTGCTCCTTAATTTCCCATCACACGGGGATGCTAAAAAGCGACCGCAAAGGTAATCATTTTTTTTGATTCTGCAATTACTTTCTGCGTGATAGAATCACAAATATTATAACAGGTACTCCGATAAGTGGTGTCACGGCGTTTAGTGGAAGCACTGACGCAGAGGGTAAGACGCAGAGTATATTGCATAGCAGTGCTGTCGCGCAACCGGTTAGTATTGTGGCGGGCATGAGTATCCGGTGGTCGCCTGTCGGGAAAATTAGCCGTGTTATATGTGGCACGGCGAGCCCGATGAATGATACCGGTCCGCAGTAGGCTGTGACCGCGGCGGTGAGTATGCCGGTGCTGATCAGCAGCATATTTCTCATAGCGGTGAGGTTGACACCGAGGTTTCGGGCGTATGAGCTGCCGAGCTGTATGATATTGAGCGGTTTGACGAGCAGGACGGCTATCACGAGCCCTATTGCGGTAACAGCTCCGAATAGCGCGAGGTGATTTGGCGGCACCGCTCCAAAAGTGCCCATTCCCCACATCACATAGCTCTGAATGCCGTCTGCGGTCGCCTGATAGTTGAGCAAAGTGATGACCGAGGAAACGAGATAGCCGAGCAATACGCCGGTAATAAGTAGGAGCAGGTCGTTTTTAAGCCATGAGGACAGAAGAAGCAGCAATGCCATCACTCCGAGGCTTCCGGCAAAGGCGGCTACCATAACAGCTATATATCCTCCGGCGGAGATGCCGGCGGCTACTATCGTTCCCCCGGTGAGGAGAGTGACTACAGCCACTCCGAGGCTTGCTCCGGATGAGATGCCGAGTAGTGAGGGAGAGGCAAGCGGATTGTGAAACGCAGTCTGGAGCAGGAGTCCGGATGCGGCGAGTCCTGCGCCGGCGATAATTGCCGTAACCGCCTGCGGCATACGGCTGTGGAGGATGATAAATTCGTAGGCGGGAGTAGATGCCGCGTCACCAAACAGTATATTCATCACCTCTGTTGGAGGAATACTGACGCTACCGATAAAGAGGTTTGCTATCGCCAGAAAAATGACAGCGAGTATGAGTAGGATGAATTTCAAAGCCGATTAAAGTATTTTCTGTGCGACCCGATGCCGAGTTCGGGGTGAATTATGGAAATCAGTTCGGCAAGAAACCATTGCGGATGAAACGGCGTTTCATCAAAGAGCGGACTCTCCATGGTGTTGCAAGCAAAGATATTTTTATTTTTAGCCGCATTAAATTGCGGATATACTTTGCTTGAGGCGAGATGACTTCTGAGAGAAAGAGGCTCGGCGGATGCGTATCTCACCAGCCAGAAGTCGGCATCGTGAGCCTTGTGCAGCATCTGCTCGGCGGAAAGGGGTATGCTGCCGGCAATGTCGTAGCTGTCAAAAGGATTTAAGCCTCCTGCATCGCGGATATATGTTGCCGTAGTGGAATTTTTGCCAGGCGCAAACCATTGCGAGCCATAAAGTCCGTCGAAAATCACGGATGGGCGTGATTTGGTTTCCGAAGCCATGCTCCTGAGGTTGTTGTATTCCGTTTCCGTTGTTTGAAACATGGAATCGGCAAGGCTTTCCGCTCCGTATAGAATACCGAAAAATTTCATCCATTCCGCCCGGGCAAGCGGGGTGCTCTCCATATAGTCCGCACACTGCACGATCGGTATTCCGAGAGTTTCAAGTTTGGCGTTTACAGAGTTGTTTTCGTAAGGGGAGAGGAGAATGGCATCCGGCGAAAGGTGGATTATTTTTTCGATATCGGGATTCATGCTGCTGCCGCAGTCGGCAATTGAATGCTCTGAAAGCCGGTTCTTTATTTTGGCGAGATTGATAAAGCGGGCGTCGCAAACTCCGGCGATAGCCGTGTCCGTTCCGAGTTCATCGATAAGCCCCATATGAACGGATGAATACACCAATGATTTTTTCAACGGCACTCTGATGACAGTGCCCTGCGGAAGACGTCCTGCGGGAGTGGAGTCGGGTGCGAGGATGTATCGGGCAAGCACGGCGGTTGTATCCCACGGATTGCGGACGGTAGTCACGGTAAACCCGTCATACCTCACCAGCTCAATCTCTTCGGCATATCTCAGTTGAACGGTGTCTCCGCCTGTGGTGTCACCGCTTTCCGCTCCTCCCGTGCAGGCGCACGGAAGGAGCAGCATAACCATGGCGGTGAAGCCGATAAGCGTTTTACGGCTTATCATTGCAGAAGGGTGTTGAATGTGATAGCGCACGGATTGAGTCCTGTCGGATAACTCTTAATAAACACGCCGTTGGCATCATACAGATTGGCGAAGCCTCCTGCCATATAGTCGGCCGAGCCGTTTTTGATAGTATAGCCGGTGATCAGCAAAAGTCCTGTGTAGGGATCAATAGCGATTGCTGCGGGGACCGCGATGGGGTCGATAGTGATCGAGCCTGTTTTACCGGTTGTAGGCGAGTAGGCATATACGGTGGTGACAGGCTGACCCCCTGGCGCGTTTACATATACAATCGATGATGCCGCGGCGCTGATGTATGTAGCCGGAGCGATGTTTTCAACCGATCCGTCACTCTTGATGCGCTTGAGAATAGAAGGTGTAGTGGTGCCGTAGTCGCCGCGAACCACTACAAACACGCTGTTGCCTACCGTTGCCATAGCTCCGGGATTCATGCCGACATTAATTTTCTCAACCTCGGTGAATGATGAGATTGCAATCTTGCTGACGGTGTAGCCGTTTGCATATCCCAGTTCGTAGTTCATACCATCGGAGTTGCCGGCATAAACATAGTCGCCGCAAACGGTGATTCCGTCCGGATTCGGCCCTACTTTCACGCTTGCGTCTATGGCAAGAGAGGTGGTGTCGATTCTTGCGACATATCCGTCAAACATAGTCACATAGATTTTGTTTTTGTCGGCGGCGAAGAATCGTGGCTGGGTGCCGGTGGAAGCATCGGGGCGTATGTCCTTGATGAGTTTGAAGGTACGGGCGTCAAGAACACGGATGAGATTGCTCTCATATACGGCTATATATAGTTTTGAACCGTAAACGAGGGCGCTCTGCGGCGTATCTCCGAGTATTCCGCCGGCATTTGCCGCCTCAAATGCCGATTGATTGGCAGAGTTGGTGGCGAAATCAACGTATGTCAGTGATCCGGCTATATTGGCATAATAGCTGCCTTGATTGACTATGATGGCGCCGATGGTTGATTCAACCGGGTCAATGGTTGGTTCATCGGTAATGGACTCATTGCAGGCGGTGAATGGGGCTGCCATAGCGAGTGTTGCGATAAGTCGTAGGAATTTTGACATGGCTTATATTTTTTAGAATTCAAATTTGAGAGTTGCCCTGAATGAGCGTCCCGGCATGGGGTAGCGCGCGATCACTTCATACTGGCGGTTGAATATATTGAGTATATCCAGGCGTGGCTCAATGGTGTAGCGTGATAGCCGTATCGGCTTGTAGAGCGCGGCGGCAGCATCGGCATACCCGCGCAGGCGTGTCTGTGGCAGATTCTCGTTGGATGCGAACCGTGCCGATGTGGCCGTGACGTTTGCCGCGAGGTTGACCCACGGGTTCTCGTAGCTGAGTGACACACTGCCGCTGTGACGTGGAACGTATGCAACCTGTTTGCCGAAATCACTTGATTCTCTGTCTGTGCGCGGCTCCATACGCTGATAGCTATAGTTCGCTGCAAACAGAATTGACTGGCGGCGGGCGGGAAGGAAGTCTGCGGTGAGTGTGAGGTCGGCTCCGCGTCCTCTCACCTTGCCGAGATTGGTGACGGTCCACACAAACATATTGTATGGCACCGCCACAATTTTGTCTTTAACATTGTTCACATAGCCGTCGGCTGTAACGGTTACTGTTTTCAGCCAAGTGCCCGGAGTCAGCTGCCATGTGGCTCCGATATTCAGCTGGTCGGTGTTTTCCGGCTTGACATCCGGGCTGCCGTAATGGAAAAAATAGCACTCGTTGAAAGTAGGCATCCGGAAAATGTTCTTGTAGGATAGCCTGAGCGAGAGATTGCTGCTGAAGGGGCGATAGCTGATGCTTGCCGAGGGGCTCAGGCGTGTGGCGTTTCTCGCCGCTGTGCCTTCGCGCGAACCGTTGCGGTAAATAGATGCGAGAGCCTTGACTGTTGTGGTAACATGGCTGCTCTTCCACCTGAAGCCGAGGCTCTGAAGGTATGAGTTGCGCCACGGATGATTCTCGGTGATTAGGTTGCTGGTCAAGCCGTTGTATGTGTAATCTGCCGCGTAGGACAGGGATATACGGCTTGTGGGAGTCCATAGTGCGGCAGCAGAGGCGTATGCTTCGCGCTGGTAGTAATTCTGCTG
>CAMWUZ010000172.1 GCA_947177595.1 uncultured Porphyromonadaceae bacterium
GAGTGAGACCGGACTATCATCAAGCATCTTTCTCAACTCGTCAATGGTTGCATCTTTCTCTTTTACTAACGCGGAGAGATCGGAAATCTCCCTGACATCACGATCTTGTGTGGAGAGAAGTGCATCAATCCGTTTATTCAATGAAGAGATGGTTTTCTCAGCGTCCTTTAATTCAGCTTCATATTCAGCTGTCTTATCCGTGGAGATAGAGGGCGCGGATGAAGAGGATATTTCAGCTACAAGTTCCTCTATCGTTGTGAGAAGATATTCCATAACGGGAATATGCGCTTGTGCCACAGCCTTGTAGTGCTCTGCATCAAGTAGCGCCAACTCTTTTGCACTTCGTGCCGCTTCAAGCTCGGATCCGAGACGTTCTATTTCGTCAAACGCTTCATCGCTCGCACCACCGGAGGTGACAGACACCACCCGGAGCTTATTGAGCATACTCCGGTTTTCAAGAATATACTGTTCCTTTTCAGCCTCCATGTTGAGAAGCTGGGTTTCAAGATCATGCACTCTCTCTACAAGCGCTCTTTTCTGACGCTCCGCACTGAGGCGCTGACTCTTTGATTCTTCTCTCTTCTGCTCCAGATCTTCTTTCTCCTGCTTGAGAATTTCAACCTCTTTGCCGAGCTTCTTCATCTCCTCTTCCCAAAGCATCTGGCCACGTGCTTTTGCCGCATTTACCTCTTTTTCAAGGCGGACTTTCAGACCGGAGTCAATATTATTGAGAATATAATCTTTTTGTGCGTCAGTGTTGATGCATTCACGCACAAATTCCGGTTGAGTTCTGTTGAAGAGCTCGATCACACCATCAAAAATATCTCCGCTCAAAGTCTCGTCATTTCCGGAGGGAAGAGGCGTGGTTTTGGTTTCTATTTTCCGGTATTGCGGAGTATATTCTTCAGCATCGTCCAGATCGTAATCCTCGGAATCAAAATTGTCTCCGAGACCAAATGCTCTCTTTATATGGTTGAAAATAGACATATCCGGTTTATTCTACTGCATTTTCAATTAATATATCATCATCGGGCTTAGTATCCGCTCCGGGTTTAGCCACGACTCCAACCCCTGTTTTTCCATTTATGCCGATCGCAAGGGGAGATGCAAACTCAACGATTCTCACAAATTCGCTTTCGTGAACTGCGGGCATCGCATCCAGATATCCGGAATCAAAGAAGCCGTTTCTTCCCGCCTGGTCGATAGTGAAGTAGCCCACGCCAAACGAGGTGAGATTCTGGAAAAAGTGGGTGCCCTGGCTCGGCTCTATGCGGTAACTGCCAACGGCGCTCTCCACAATCAGGCGTGCCGCTGAAATATGGGGCCATTTCACGGGAATACCAAGAGCGGTGTCGCTCGAACCCCATCTGCCCGGCCCGACGAGGATATAACTTTCATTATCGGCAACAAACTGCCGGTTTATTTTTTCAATTTCTCTCGCTATGAGCGAGTTGTTGGAGGATGAGAAGGTGTCAGGACGCACATAAACTATCTTGGACACATTGTCTATAGTGCCGTGACCGAGCGCCGTATCGCTCTTCATAATCAGGTCTTTATCCGGCAACGAGAGCAGATGTTCGTCAACAAGCTCCTTCCTGTCAACAATCGGGCGAATCTGGAGCCAGTAGATATGCCCCTTGCTTTCGCCGGAGCGGTCTATCATCCCGGCAAATTCAATTTCCACCGGTCGTGACATCTCTTTCTGCCCTTTGGTGAGCATGAAATCAACAGCTTCGGCGAGGGGATAAACCTTGTGCTTGAGAATGTTGTTGAATGTAGCTACTCTGCGACCTTCACCGAAATCGTTGTCGCGGAGCACATTGTCTCTCCAATCAAATGTCGAAACCATATATTTCAACGCACCGGTGGGAGCAATGTCCTGAATGGACTTCTTGACGATATTGAAGCTGTCGTCAATCTTGAAGTCTTTGTTGATGCCACTCATATCAAGGGCATACATTCTGGTCTGAGTGTCTCTGAGGGCGAGATTCAGCTCCGAGGTCTGCAATACGCTCTCGGGATGACGCGGCGAAAATCGGAGACCCATACCGCCGTCAACGATATATTTGCCGAGTCCGATAGCAATCTCCGCCACTCCGTCCTCCGGTTTTTCGTGACCGATCGGATAGTAGTTGAGAGAGCGTCCCACTCCTGAGAAAGAGGGGAAATACATTCCGTTCACTTCCTGTCCGATAACCTCCTGAATGATAACCGCCATCTTTTCCTGGTCGATAACATTGCTTGTGGCGGTCATGTATGCTTTGCTGTCGGCATAGAATACCGATGCATATACTCCCTTTATCGCATCACTGAGATATTTGAGCATATCGTATCGGTCGCTGACCTTGGGAATCATATATGTGGAGTATATTCCGGCAAACGGCTGATAGTGGGAGTCTTCAAGCAGACTGGAGCTACGTATTGCAAGCGGTTTGTCAACAACCTCGAAGAGGGCGAAGAAATCTTCTATAAGCCGTTCCGGCAGGCGCGCCTGAAGAAATGTCTTGAGAATCACTTCGTCCGGCGCATCGCTGAGCGCAAGAGGATAGAGATTGTTGGTAGCCATGAACTCATCGAAGATGTCGGTACACAGCACGACAGTGCGTGGAATGCTTATTGTGATTCCGTCAAAGTTGTCACATTCCGGATTCTTCTTGATAATCTGGTCGATGAAAGCGAGACCACGCCCTTTGCCGCCAAGAGAGCCTTCACCGATTCGTGCAAAATTGGAGTAGTGGTCAAAGCGGTCTTTCTTGAACACCGCAACCACACCGCGGTTTTTCATCTTGCGGTATTTTACAATCAGGTCGAAGAACAGTTTTTTTGCGGCGGGTGCTTCCTCAATATTCCTAAACCGGTGTGCCTTGATGACATCGGCTATCGGGAATAGCGCGCGGGAATATAACCATCGGGAAATGTCATTGGTTGAAGCGTGGTAAAGCAATGCTTCAGCAGGAACATCTTTCAGGCTGTATTGTAAATCTTTAAGCGAGTGTATCGTGACAATCTCCTTTCCGGTATTGGGGTCGGTGATGACAAAGTCGCCGAATCCGAATTTGTTTCTGATAGCTTCGGCAAGGTCAACAGGCAATTTCTTGGAGTTCTTGTCAAGGAAAACGCAATTCATCTGCAGTGCGTGATCCTCATTGACACTTTCGCTCGATTCGATGATGATTGGGAGGTGTGGATTTTCATGACGCAGGAACTGGGCGAATCTCAGACCGGCGTGCTTGTCTTTGACGCCTTCGCGCATGAATGATACATCACTGATGACTCCCAGCATATTGTTGCCATACTTCTTGTAAAGCGCCATAGCCTCTTCATAGTCTCTGGCAAGCATCACCTTGGGTCTTCCTCTCATTCTGAGCATCTGCTCATGCTTGTTGAGCGCTTCGGTAGAGCTCTCCAGTGACTGCTTGAGGAGTTTCTTGTATATAGTTGGAAGCACGGAGCTGTAAAATCTGACAGAGTCCTCCACAAGGAGAATCATCTGTACTCCGACCTCGTTGATATCTTTGTCGGCATTGAGTTTGTCTTCGAGAAGTTTGATGATAGCGAGGAGCAGGTCAACGTTTCCAAGCCAACTGAAAACATAATCGATTCCGGAAAAATCCTCATTGGCAAGTCGGCGCGATACCTCTTTAGAGAACGGTGTGAGAACGACGATAGGAATGTCGGGATGCACATCCTTGATTTTTCTCGCTCCTACAAAGGTTTCGCTCACATCCATTCCCGGCATCATAATCACCAGATCAAAATGCTTCTGCTCCATAGCCTGAAGCGCTTCGGCAGCATCGGATACCTGACTGATGCGTGGAGGTGAGCTGAGGTTCAGAGCCACGTATTCAAAATACAGCTGCTCCTCAATGCGTCCGTCCTCCTCCATCATGAAAGCGTCGTAGGTAGAGGCAACGAGCAAAACATTGAATATTCGTCGCTGCATAAGATCCTTGAATGCAGTATCTTTAAGATATAGCTGACTTAGTGCATCCTCGTTCATTGCAGAAAGTGATAACCAGGTTATGTTTATTTGGCAAAGTTACGTTTTTGTGCGGAAAAAACATAAAAAAACGCGGACTGAGTTTTTCAGTCCGCGCGATGTATTTCAAACGTATGTTCAATCTCCGATTTCCGTGAGGTATCTCTCGGCATCAAGAGCCGCCTTGCATCCGCTTCCGGCAGCAGTGATAGCCTGACGGTAGCACGGGTCGGCAACATCTCCGGCGGCAAAAACTCCGGGTATGTTTGTGAGGCTTGTATGACCTTCGGTAACTATGTATCCGGCTTCATCCAGATGCACTTTGTCCTTGACGAGCGATGTGTTGGGTGTGTGACCTATAGCGAGGAAGAACCCGTCAAGCGGCAAACGATATTCACGTTCCTTGTCAGTGCCCATGTGCTCTACAAGCACGGCGCCTTCGAGTCCGTCCTCTCCGAAGAGTCCGACAGTATTTGTGTTGAACAGAACTTCGATATTATCTTTCTCCATCACTCTCTTCTGCATGACTTTAGATGCCCTGAGGTAGTCCTTTCGCACAATCATGTAAACCTGAGCGGCGATATTGCTC
>CAMWUZ010000173.1 GCA_947177595.1 uncultured Porphyromonadaceae bacterium
CCGCTTCTGTCAAGACACTTGAAATCGCATTCATCGGAATGTTCCCCGTGGAGGTCGCTGTGAAGCCGAACCTAACAGTCTATATGGAGGAGAACGAGACCGTGATTGATGAGGTGGTCGTTACCGGTTACGGTTCTACGAAGAAGGCTGCATTCACCGGTGCCGCATCAGTGGTCAACGGTGATGTTGTTGACCGCAAGAGCGATGTAAACTTCGTGAAGTCTCTCGAAGGTCAGGTTACCGGTTTCCAGTACAACAGCGGTACAAGTTCACCCGGTACCTGGAGTTCTGTCTATATCCGCGGCATGGGCTCTCTCAGCAGCTCATCGTATCCTTTGTATGTGATTGATGGTATTCCCGTTAACTCTGATTTCGATGCAATGGACAGCGACAGTAATAATTCCTTTGACCCGATGGCTGCTTACAACCCCAGCGATATCGAAAGCGTGACAGTGCTCAAGGATGCTGCCGCAACCGCGATTTACGGTTCACGCGCTGCAAATGGCGTTATTGTCATCACCACCAAGAAAGGTGGTCAGAGCAAGCTCAATGTTACATTCGAGACACGTCAGGGTTTTGTGTCTATGGGTAATAACAACATGAAGTTTGCCAATGCACAGAGCACGATGGACCTGTTCGCCAAAGGTATGGCGGCTCGTACCGGTCTTACCTACGACTATACCTACAACTATTATCTTGATAAATATGCGTGGGATGGAAAAACAGATACCGACTGGATTGATGTGGTTACCCGCAAGGGATATTATTCCGACTATAATCTCTCTTTCAACGGTACTGTAGGAACAACAAATTATTATGCAAACCTCAACTATAATAAGGCTAACGGTCTTGTTATCGCTTCGGACAATACCCGCTATTCAGGTCGTGTGAATCTCGATACCAAATACAAGTTCATTTCAGTAGGTATCAATACCTCATACAGCTACTCTATCAATAACGGCGCACCTCAGGATGGTTCTTTTGTGAATCCTCTTAACGGAGCCTTAGGTGATCTGTTACCTATGTATGCTCCCTATGTAGGTGAAGGGGCAGACAGAAGGTATGATCATATCGCTGATTATAATCCATTGGCTATATGGGATCCCGAACTCGGTAATATTAATGAAGTTACCAACCAGACTATAAATGCCAATCCTTGGATGCGTATCGATTTCGGCAAAGGCATCTGGGCTAAGACCAACTTCGGCGCGAATATCATGGATCAGCGTCAGTATGACTACTGGAGTGCTGTCTATAACCCGCAGGCTTGGGATTACAATGGCGTAGGTCAGCAGTATAACTCCAAGACTACCACTCTTACATGGACCAATACCCTCGGCTGGAACTATAAATTCGGTGAAAATGCCATAGACCTTCTCTTTGGTCAGGAAATGCAGCGTTACAACTACTGGTATGAATATTACGCCGGCACAGATTTCCCATTTGCCGATTCAGGTATGCGCGATCTCACAACCGCAGGTAATACGGAGATGGGTGCTCAGTATTATAAGAGTGAATCACGTCTCGCATCATACTTCATGGATCTTCACTACAGTTTCGCTGACCGTTACTATGTTTCCGGTTCTTATCGTCGTGACGGCAGCTCGGTGTTCGGTGCCAAGAAACGTTGGGGTAATTTCTGGAGCGTCGGCGGTAAATGGCGCGTGACAGAAGAGGCTTTCCTCAAAGGCAACCGTGCCCTCACCAATCTTGCTCTCCGTATCAGCTACGGTACTGTAGGTAATCAGTCGCTTCCCTCGCTGTATGCCGCCCGCGGATACTATGCGGCAGGCTACAACTATGCAGGTGCGCCCGGTATGGTGCCCGCGCAGATTTCCAACCCGAACCTTACCTGGGAAACATCCAAGAAGTTTGACGTCGGCTTTGACGCATCATTGTTCAATCGTGTAAACTTTACATTCGACTACTATAACGAGCTTACCGATGATGCCTTGTATAGTGTACCCTTGTCTTATACAACCGGTCTCGGTTCATCATACCGCAACATCGGTAAGATCAGAAACAGCGGTATTGAATTCGGCGTAAACGGCACCGCTTTCTACAACAACGACATACTTGTGACACTCTTCGGTAATATCACCTGGAATAAAAATAAAGTGGTTAAGCTCGCCAACGGCTCTATCACAGGAAGTTACCAGATAATTGAGGAGGGTCGTCCTTATCGTCAGTACTACCTCCCTGAATATTATGGCGTGGATCCCGAGACCGGAAAGGCTCTTTTCTACAAGAATGCTCCCGGAACAGTAGATGATGCCGGAAACGACATAAGTGATGAACTCACCACTGAGCTTGTAAACGCATCCAAGCGTTATCTGGGTAGTGCTGAACCTAAAGTATTCGGTGCATTCGGTCTCAATGCCAATGCATACGGTTTCGATCTCTCGATGCAGTTCAATTACCGTCTTGGAGCCAAAGTTTACAATGCCGCCCGTATGTACACCGGCTGGGGTATGGATGAGATGAATCCTCTCCAGACAGTTGTTGACAATTCATGGACACCCGAAAATCCCAATGCTAAATATCCCCAGTATATCTATGGTGACCCCAACAATACCCTCGGTCACTCTTCACGTTGGTTGATGAACGGCAGCTATCTGCGCCTTAGCAATATCACATTCGGATATACTCTTCCCGCCAAACTGACCCATAAGGCACTTATGCAGAAGGTGCGTTTCTACACCACCTTCGACAATATCCACACCTGGACCGCATCTGATTTTATCGGCTATAATCCCGAAACATATTCAACCGGTATTATCACCTGGCAGTATCCGTCGATATTCACATTCACCGGCGGTGTGCAGATAACATTCTAAGATTATATATTAGAAACAAATACAAGAAAAAGACTTATGAAAAATATATTTATCAAGGCAATGGCGGGACTTCTCCTCGCTGCATCGGCTACCGCCTGCGGTGACAAGTTCCTTGATACCAAAATATATAACGGTATCGACCTTGACACCGGGCTGAACAGTGTTGAAAACATAGGCAATGCCCTTAACGGATGTTACTACCGTTTCTACCAGTACTATTTTGCCGGTAACTACAGCACTGTGATTGGTGATGTCGCTTCCGACCTGACATATATTCATGGTAATACCGGTCATTTCAAGACAATATTTAATTTCACCTATCAGGCAACCGACAGTTACCTTACAAATATCTGGAACGTTGGTTATAAAGTGATAGACAACTCTTCCCGTGTTATCAAGGCTTGTAATGAACTTTCAGAAAATGCGACTGCATCTGAGAAGGAGGAACTTGACATTTACAAGGCTGAAGCACTATCTCTCCGCGCATACGCCACCCTTTCCTTGACCAACATTTTCGGACACCAGATTAAAGTCAATGGTCAGGATTTTTCAAATGAACTCGGTGTGGTTGTGGTTGACGAGCCTATCGAGGCTTATGCCGAGGTTAAACGGTCAACAGTCGGTGAATGTTACTCTGCTATTGTTAAAGACCTTACCGATGCCATCTCTCTGTTTAGTGCAGTTGGTGACCGTCAGGATCTATATGTGTTTGGTAAAGCTGCCGCTTGCGGTCTCCTCGCCCGTACATACACTTATATGGAAAACTGGTCAGGTGCGCGTCAGGCTGCTGCTGATGCCATCAGCGAAAGCGGAATAACCTCACTCACTTATAGCCCGACAGCTTACAAGGCGCTCTATAATACCGGTTCATCAAACAATGAGAGCATGTTTGCGCTGGCTATCACACCAAGCAATAACTGGAGCGCCAATTCTGCCGGTACTCTGTTCACTACCTACGGACTTTCACCGTCACCCTATCTGTTGTCGCTGTACTCTGAGGATGATTGCCGCAGATCTATCATCACGTTCACTATTGATGAAAACATCCGTTATAACGGTGGTAAATTCGGAGCATACGCTTATGGTAACCCCGCTTATGCGACCAACTACCTGATCAATGCTCCCGAAATGTTCCTCATCCAGGCTGAGGCATATCTGAATGATGGTGCCGGCAATATCGCCGAGGCTCAGAAAGCTCTGTTTGTTGTAGCTCACCGCAACCCGGATATCGCTGCAGCAACCGATCTTCCCTCTGACGCAGCCGGTCTGAAGACTTTCATTCAGGAAGAACGTGCACGCGAACTCTTCCAGGAAGGACTCCGCCTCTGGGACCTCCGCCGCTGGAACAAGACCACCGGTCTTTCAGCTGCCGAATATCCTGCAATCAAGTGGCTTATACAGCCCACTCAGGTAGGTAATTTCGTATATCCTATCCCTGAAGCGGAAATCAACGCCGGATTCGGTGTGGTTCAGACTCCCGGATGGTCAGATGTACGTCCTAAGTAATTTAGACCAAACGCATTACCGCTCAGCGGTAATATATTTCATACTGAAAAATAATTAGGGAAAGGCGAGTCGTGAGACCCGCCTTTTCCGCTTTTTTCTTATATGAAATGATGCTTTTTGTGGAGTGGGTTAATAAAAAAACAGAGACGGCTCACGCAGTCTCTGTTTCCGTGACTCCTACAGGATTCAAACCTGTAACCTTCTGATCCGTAGTCAGATGCTCT
>CAMWUZ010000174.1 GCA_947177595.1 uncultured Porphyromonadaceae bacterium
CATTTATATAATGTGAGAGCGCAACAAGAATTCTTGTTGCGCTCTCACATTATATTTGTTGATGAATTTTACTCCTCTGTCTTTGTTTCTTCAGCGGCTTCCTCTTTCGGCTGATATTCGGTGATGCCGGCGGCGAGAAGGGCGTTATACCAGTTAAGAACCTTGCGGATGTCGTTGGTATAAACGCGGTCACGGTCAAAGTCGGGCACTGCTTCGCCAAACCAGTCGCGAACAGCCGCATCATCTGCAAATCCTTTCACATCGATAGTTTTGCCTTCAGCCTTGGTCTTTACTGCATCGAGAATATCGGCGAGAGGTCTGTCCTCTTCTGTTGTATAGATCGATATGTCACCGAGTGATACCACTTTATCGTGAGCGTATGCCGGAGTGCGTTTTCCGGTTGAAAGTGACTCAACGATGAGCATATTCTTTCCCTGGCTCACCAGTTTGAACAACCCGGGCTTACCGGCTATAGATAAAATTGTTCTGATCATATTTTCATTAATAATGAGTTATTTCATTTGAGTTTGAGTTCACAAAAGTAAATAAAATTCGGCAAATCTGAGTAACTTTGCAGTCCAATGACGAAAAATATAGATGGCTACTTTCTTTAAACTGCTTTTTCAGCTGATATTATCACCCTATCAGGGATGGAGCGATGTATCCCATGACAGTGTGCCGGTAAACAGGCTTCTGTCGGCAGGTTTCTACCCCCTTATTTTACTCACCGCTCTTGCTGTTTTTCTGCAGGGGGTGTATCACCCGGGATTCACTTTCATAATTCTGTTTGAAAAATGTATAGTGGTTTTTGTGGAATATTTTATATCATTCTTTATTGCCAGATTCATTTTCACATCCTTCATTCATAGATATATAACCTCCGAGATAAGTGAGAAACGAAATGATACCTTCATCATCTTCCCCCTGTCTCTCCTTGCGTTGGCTACTCTTGTTGAGAACTGTATCCCGATTTATATGCCTATCAGGGAGTTTTTTGCCATATATGTAGCTATTATCATGTGGAGGGGGACAAGATACATGGCTGTGAGAAGTGAAAAGGTGGAGAGTTTTATGATAATGAGTATTCTTGCTGTGATTGTGCCGCCTTTTGTTATAGGCTTCCTCTTCAATGCGATTATTTAAAAGAGCGAGCTGTTAGGGTATAAAACTATGGAATATGAAACTTAAAGGATCAGACATAAATATTAAGAACCGCAGGGCGAGGTTTGACTATGAGATATCCGACACATTCACTGCCGGAATGGTGCTCACCGGTACCGAGATAAAATCTCTCCGGCAGGGCAAAGGCTCACTTACTGATAGCTTTTGCTATATAGTTGACGGCGAAGTATGGGTGAAAAATATGTATATCGCAGAGTATTTTTATGGCTCATACAATAACCATTCCGCCCGCAGAGATCGCAAATTGCTCCTAAACAAAAAAGAGATTGCAAAACTCTCCAAGAGTGGTAAGGAAGCCGGATACACCATTGTGCCTCTCAAGGTTTTCATAAATGAGAGAGGGCTGGCAAAAATGGTGATAGGTATCGGTCGCGGTAAAAAAGAATACGATAAACGGCAGAGTATCAAAGATCGTGATGACAAGAGAGCCATCGCAAGAATGTTCCGTAAACAGTAATTTTTTGTCGAAAATACCATAATATTCCGCAAAGTTGGAAACCTCGGAGGAAGTTATTAAATTTGCAAGGAATTGAGCGCCTTTGCATAGAGGAGTTTCATGCAAGTGGCTTACATTAAAATAACAGTGCTGAAGCAGAAAATATTTTTTATATAACCTTAACCATGGCAGAAAAAAAAGAAAAATTGTTTGACCAGTTCCCTCCGGTATCTACCGCAGAGTGGAAAGCCAAAGTAGAGGCTGACCTTAAAGGTGCTCCCTTTGACAAAAAACTGGTCTGGCGCACTAATGAGGGCTTCGATGTGCAGCCCATGTATCGTGCGGAAGATATTGAAGGTTTTGCTACCACTGAATCGCTACCGGGAGAATATCCCTATGTGCGTGGTACCAAAGCCGACAATGATTGGCTCACTCGTCAGGAAATCCCCGCAGAGGATGCAAAAGCCGCCAATGCAAAAGCAAAAGAAATTCTCACTAAAGGCATCACTTCTCTCGGATTCACAGGTTGTGGTTCTGACTATGCTACCGTTTGTGCTCTCCTTGACGGTATCGATGTTGCTGCCGTAGAAGTGAATTTCCGTTGTTGCCCACGTCATGCCGAAGAGCTTGCCGAGGCGCTCGTGAAATATCTCAAGGAAAATAATGCGGAGAAATCTTTCCGTGGTTCTATAGACTTCAATCCATTCCGCAAACCTCTCAAGCACGGAAAGCCTTTCCCCGGCGATATCGCAGCTATGGGTAAAAATCTTGTAAGCATCACAGCATCTGTTCCCGGACTTAAGGTTCTTGCTGTTGACAGCGTTATGCTAAGTGATGCCGGTGCCTATATTTTCCAGGAACTCGGATATGCTCTCGCTTGGGGTGCTGAGTGGATGACTCTTCTCACCGAGGCTGGTATTGGCGCCGACGAAGTAGCTGCTAAGATCAAGTTCAACATGGGTATTTCTAGTAACTACTTCATGGAGCTTGCTAAATTCCGCGCTGCCCGTATGCTCTGGGCGCAGATCGCTCATCAATATGGCACAAGCAAAGAAGCCGCGAAAATGGCGGTTCATGCTACAACCTCACGCTTCAATCAGACTATTTATGATGCGCACGTTAATCTGCTACGCAGTCAGACAGAATGTATGAGTGCCGCTCTTGCAGGCGTTGATTCAATCACGGTTACTCCTTTCGATACACCGTACGAGAATCCCGATGACTTCTCTGAAAGAATTGCACGCAATCAGCAGTTCCTACTCAAGGAAGAAAGCCATCTCGACAAGGTGGTTGATCCTGCGGGAGGTAGCTACTATGTTGAGACACTTACTGTTTCTATCGCTGCCGAAGCATGGAAACTTTTCCTTGAAATTGAGGATAAGGGTGGATTCCTTGCTTGTGTAAACGACGGTACTGTGCAGAAAGCTGTCCGCGAAACATCCGCTAAGCGTCACACAGATGTGGCGCGTCGCAAAGAGATTCTTCTCGGCACAAACCAGTATCCCAATATCAACGAGACCGCTGCCCAGAAAATCAAAAACACATCTTGCGGATGTGGATGCTCTCATGCAGGCGAAGAAGATGTTGAGGAAAACGCACTGCCCTCAACCCGTGCGGCAAGCGACTTTGAAGCTCTCCGTCTCGCTACCGAGGCTGCTTCAAATCGTCCCAAGGTATTCATGCTCACTATCGGCAACCTTGCGATGCGTCTCGCACGCGCTCAGTTCAGCACTAACTTCTTCGGTTGTGCCGGATATGAGATTATCGACAATCTCGGCTTTGACACGGTTGAGCAGGGCATTGATGCAGCAATTGAAAAAGGCGCTGACGTAGTTGTTCTCTGTTCAAGTGATGATGAGTATGCCGACCTCGCTCCGGCTGCATTCAAGTATCTTGACGGCAGAGCTGAATTTGTTGTTGCCGGTGCACCTGCTTGCTCAGAAGACCTCAAGTCACTTGGCATTGTCAATTTCGTGAATGTGCGCAGCAATGTGCTCGACACTCTCCGAGCTTTCAATGCTAAACTGCTCAAATAATTTCACTCACCCTCATAATATTTAATATCAATGAGACCCGATTTTAAAGAAATAGATATTACGAAGGACGCATTTAAGGCTACAGCCGGAGCGCCCGTGAAGGGTGAGGAGTGGCTCACCCCCGAACTTATTCCCGTTAAGCCGGTATATACAAAGGACGACCTTGAAGGGCTGGAACATCTCAACTATGTGTCAGGTATTCCTCCGTTCCTCCGTGGTCCGTACAGTGCGATGTATCCTCTCCGCCCCTGGACTATCCGCCAGTATGCCGGTTTCTCAACCGCTGCCGAAAGTAACGCTTTCTACCGCCGCAATCTTGCAGCAGGTCAGAAAGGTCTGTCTGTGGCATTTGACCTCGCTACTCACCGCGGTTATGATGCAGACCATGAAAGAGTGGTTGGCGATGTAGGTAAGGCTGGTGTGTCTATCTGCTCGCTTGACGACATGAAAGTGCTATTCGACGGCATTCCCTTGAATAAGATGTCAGTGTCTATGACTATGAACGGTGCCGTACTTCCAGTGCTTGCATTCTACATCAATGCAGGTCTTGAGCAGGGAGCGAAACTCGATGAAATGGCAGGTACTATACAGAACGATATTCTCAAGGAATTCATGGTGCGTAACACCTATATTTACCCGCCGGAATTCTCAATGCGTATTATCGCAGATATCTTTGAGTACACATCTCAGAATATGCCCAAGTTCAACAGCATCTCTATCTCCGGCTACCATATGCAGGAAGCCGGTGCTACTTGCGACATTGAGCTTGCATACACACTTGCCGATGGTCTTGAATACCTCCGCGCAGGTGTAAACGCCGGAATGGATATTGACTCATTCGCTCCGCGCCTCTCATTCTTCTGGGCTATTGGCATGAACTTCTTCATGGAAATTGCCAAGATGCGTGCCGC
>CAMWUZ010000175.1 GCA_947177595.1 uncultured Porphyromonadaceae bacterium
CAGCAACCAAGCAAACAAAAACAACATTTTGCAAACCAATGAGAAAAGCAAAGCCCAAAAAACGGGTGGTTCTTCCCGATCCCGTTTTTAATGCCGTAAAAGTGTCTAAGTTCGTCAATCATCTCATGTATGACGGCAAAAAGAACACCGCTTACACAATTTTCTACAGCGCGCTCGAAGAGGTTAAGGCAAAGATGCCTAACGAAGAGAAGACAGCGCTTGAGATTTGGAAAAAGGCTCTTGAAAATGTAACTCCTCAGGTAGAGGTTAAGTCACGCCGTGTCGGTGGCGCCACCTTCCAGGTGCCCACAGAGATTCGCCCTGACCGCAAAGAGTCAATCTCAATGAAAAACCTTATTCTTTATGCCCGCAAGCGTGGCGGCAAGACAATGGCAGGCAAACTCGCAGCCGAGATTGTTGATGCATTCAATGATCAGGGTGGCGCATTCAAGCGCAAAGAGGATATGCACAAGATGGCTGAGGCTAACCGCGCATTCGCTCACTTCCGTTTCTAAATCAGGGTATAATCTTTTGAACAAACACAACCAATAATTACAATGGCTAAATCAGACGAAGGACTGAAATATACCCGTAACATCGGTATTATGGCTCACATCGATGCTGGTAAGACCACCACATCGGAGCGTATCCTTTTCTATACGGGTCTAACTCATAAAATCGGTGAGGTACACGACGGCGGCGCCACCATGGACTGGATGGAGCAGGAGCAGGAGCGTGGTATCACAATCACATCAGCCGCTACTACCGCATTCTGGAAGTATGCCGGCGATAAATACAAAATCAACCTTATTGACACTCCGGGACACGTTGACTTCACAGTAGAGGTAGAGCGTTCTCTCCGTGTACTTGACGGCGCAGTAGCAACTTTCTGTGCGGTAGGCGGTGTAGAGCCCCAGAGTGAAACAGTATGGCGTCAGGCTGACAAATATAATGTGCCCCGTATCGGTTACGTAAACAAGATGGACCGCAGCGGTGCAAACTTCTTTGAAGTTGTGCGCCAGCTCCGTGAGGTTCTGGGCGCAAATCCTTGTCCAATCCAGATTCCTATCGGTGCAGAGGAGACTTTCAAGGGTGTTGTTGACCTGATTGCAATGAAAGCGATTTTCTGGCATGACGAAACAATGGGCGCTGAATATTCAATAGAAGAAATCCCCGCAAATCTCGTTGCCGAGGCTCAGGAATATCGCGAACAGATGCTTGAGAAAATCGCCGAATTTGACGATGCTCTCATGGAAAAATATTTTGATGATCCCAGCACTATCACCGAGGAGGAAATCCGTCGCGGTCTCCGCAACGCTACCCTCGCAATGGAGGTTGTGCCGATGATCTGCGGCAGCTCGTTCAAGAACAAAGGTGTTCAGCCTCTTCTCGATGCGGTTTGCGCATATCTTCCCAGCCCTATTGATGCAGGCGCCGTTGAAGGTCACGCTCCCGGTAATCCCGATGAGATTGAAACACGTGAGCCAAGCAGCGAAGCTCCCATGTGTGCTCTCGCATTTAAGATTGCTACCGACCCTTATGTTGGTCGTCTCACTTTCTTCCGCGTTTATTCCGGTGATGTTGTTGCCGGCAGCTATGTGTTCAATTCACGTTCCGGTAAGAAAGAGCGCGTGAGCCGTCTTTTCCAGATGCACTCAAACAAACAGAATGCGAAAGAGGAAATCGGCTGCGGCGATATCGGCGCAGGTGTAGGTTTCAAAGATATCCGCACCGGTGATACCCTTTGCGATGAGAATCATCCTATCGTACTTGAGGCTATGGACTTCCCCGAACCTGTTATAGGTATCGCGGTTGAGCCCAAGACTCAGAAGGATCTTGATAAACTTGGTGTAGGTCTTCAGAAGCTCGCTGAAGAGGATCCCACTTTCCGTGTTCAAACCAATGAAGAAACCGGTCAGACCGTTATCTCAGGTATGGGTGAGCTTCACCTTGATATTATCATTGACCGTCTCCGCCGTGAGTTTAAGGTAGAATGTAATCAGGGTCGTCCTCAGGTAACATATAAAGAGGCAATCACTCAGCCTGTTGAGCTTCGCGAAGTATTCAAGAAGCAGACCGGTGGTCGTGGTAAGTTCGCTGATATCATTGTGCGTGTAGAGCCTGTTGACGAAGGTTTCGAAGGAAATCTCCAGTTTGTTGACGAGGTGAAGGGCGGTAATATTCCTAAGGAATTTATCCCCGCTATCCAGAAGGGTTTCACCAATGCGATGAAAAACGGCGTTCTCGCCGGTTTCCCCGTTGAGCACCTGAAAGTAACCGTTATTGACGGTAGCTTCCACCCGGTTGACTCTGACCAGCTTTCGTTTGAGCTCTGTGCAATTCAGGCATTCAAGAAAGCTTCCGAAAAAGCTAATCCTGTTCTTCTTGAGCCTATCATGAAGATTGAGGTTGTTACTCCGGAGGAAAATATGGGTGATGTGATCAGTGACCTTAACAAACGTCGCGGTCAGGTTGAGGGTATGGAAACAAGCCGTAGCGGTGCCCGTGTGGTAAAAGCTAAGGCTCCTCTCGCCGAGATGTTCGGTTATGTAACCGCTCTGCGTACCATCACCTCAGGTCGTGCAACATCCACAATGTCATTCTCTCACTATGCTGAAGTGAGCTCATCAATTGCCCGCAACGTTCTCACTGAGTGTCAGGGTCGTGTGGATCTTTTGAAGTAAAACTTTCATTCAACTTAATATGAGCCAGAAAATCAGAATCAAATTAAAATCTTACGATCACAACCTGGTCGATAAGTCGGCTGAGAAGATTGTAAAGACTGTGAAGGCTACAGGTGCGGTTATCAGCGGTCCTATACCTCTGCCTACCCACAAACGTATCTTCACTGTCAACCGCTCGACCTTTGTAAACAAAAAGTCGAGAGAACAATTCCAGCTCTCTTCTTTCAAGCGTTTGATCGACATCTACAATTCTACCGCCAAGACAGTGGACGCGTTGATGAAGCTCGAACTTCCCAGCGGTGTTGAAGTAGAGATCAAAGTTTAAGAGACTATCAGGAAGTAAGATTTCAAGAAAAAACGAAAATTAAATTTAGAGAAATGCCAGGATTATTAGGAAAGAAAATCGGAATGACATCCGTTTTCAGTGCCGACGGCAAAAATGTGCCGTGCACTGTTATCGAAGTAGGTCCTTGTGTAGTTACTCAGGTAAAAACCGCTGACACTGACGGCTACGATGCTCTACAGCTGGGCTTCGTTCAGAAAAAGGAGAAGCATACAACAGCTCCTCTTGCCGGTCACTTTAAGAAAGCGGGAGTAGATGCACAGAGATACTTGGCCGAGTTCAAGGGATTTGATAGCGAGATTAAGCTCGGAGACACTATCACAGTAGATAATGTGTTTGGTGAGGATGACTTTGTGGATATTCAAGGTACCTCCAAAGGTAAAGGTTATCAGGGTGTGGTTAAGCGCCATGGTTTCGGTGGCGTTGGACAGAGCACTCACGGTCAGCACAACCGTCTCCGCGCTCCCGGTTCAATCGGTGCCTGCTCATACCCCGCTAAGGTGTTCAAGGGCATGCGTATGGCAGGTCAGATGGGCAACGAGAATGTGACAGTGCAGAATCTGCGCGTTATTCGCGTTATGCCGGAGCACAATCTGCTTATTATCAAGGGCTCAATACCCGGATGTAAAGGTTCAATCGTAAAAATTGAGAAATAATGGAACTCGCTATATATAACATTAAAGGAGAAGACACCGGAAGAAAGGCAGAGCTCAATGACCAGGTCTTTGCGGTTGATGCCAATGAGCACGCTGTGTATCTCGATGTGAAGCAGTACCTCGCCAACCAGCGTCAGGGTACCCATAAGAGTAAAGAGCGCAGCGAAGTATCCGGATCTACCCGTAAGCTCCACAAACAGAAAGGTGGCGGCGGTGCACGTATCGGTGATATCAACTCACCCGTACTCGTTGGCGGTGGTCGTGTATTCGGTCCCCGTCCCCGTGACTACCGCTTCAAGTTGAACAAGAAAGTGAAACAGCTCGCCCGCAAGAGCGCACTGACCTACAAGGTTCAGGACAATCAGATCAAAATCGTTGAAGATTTTAATTTCGAGGCTCCGAAAACCAAAGAATTCGTAAATTTTGCTAAAAATTTACAAGCAGAGGGCAAAAAGATTCTTCTCGTTTTACCCTCCCAGAATAAAAACGTATATTTGTCGGCTCGAAATGTGCCTAATGCCCAAATCATTACGGCATCTGACGTCAACACCTATGCAATAATGAACAGCTCGGCTATTATCCTTACGGAAGGTAGCCTTGATGTTATCAATAAACTTTAACCCCAGGAGACAGACACAATGGACATGACAATACAACCTATCGTCACTGAGAAAGCCACCAAGCTTACCGATAAGCTCAACCGCTACACTTTCCGTGTATCTCCGGATGCCAACAAATACCAGATCAAAGAGATGGTAGAAAAACTGTATGGCGTTAAAGTTGTTGCAGTGAACACAGCAGTGGTACGAGGCAAAAACAAGAGCCGCTGGACAAAGAGCGGACTTCTCCG
>CAMWUZ010000176.1 GCA_947177595.1 uncultured Porphyromonadaceae bacterium
AGACTATCTACTTTATTCATAAGATACCCTTTGCCGTATCCGCACCACACATTCTTTATAACACCGTCGGGGGTGATAAACACATAGCATGGAACACCCATATTACCGAACCTGTCAAACACCATCACCCCTTCATCCAGATAACCGTTCCATTGGATTCCATTCAATTTATATCTCTCCAATGCCTCTTTCCATATATGCGCCACATCCTGGTTAACGCTCACAAAGGCAAGTTTATCCGCATACTTTGCCGCAACTTCCTCCGCTTCGGCAAAGGACATTACACATGGACCGCACCCGGCACTCCAGAAATCCAACAATATTGATTTCCCCCCGAATTCCGACAGGTTATGTATTTTGCCATCCGCATCCACAAACTCCGCATAAGGCATCACATCACCGGTTTTCAAACTACCGTCAATCGACAACAGTGCCTTTATTCTCTTACCGTATGGAGTAGCGTATAGCTCGCTATCAATCCTGTCCGCCAGCCGCCTTATTTTCTCAGCATCGAATCGGTCAGGCTTATTACGCAGTAACTCCACAAAATTAAGGTATTCATACATCCATATCTCGTCTATCGGCGCAACTGTCATATATTCAAGTTTCTTTACCTTAGTTATACTGTCACATGAATTGGACTTCTTGCGTAATTCCTTTATTTTCTGCCATGTCTCCCTTTCCACATCTTCCGCACCTCTATTATCTACATACATATGATACATCAGATCCGACTCCTCCATACTATATTTCAATGACTCTTCAAACTCCGGCATCTGACTTGTTGTCATTGCCGCTATGCTTTTCTGCAGAGGAGAGGGGCTTTCAATAGCCCATAAGGGATAGAACACTCCATCACCGGTAATTTTTATTTCCGCTCCCGGAAAAACCACGATTTTTGAGAACAGACCTGGGAATCCCCGCCCGTCAATATTAAAATACAAGATATTATTCCCCTCATTGATATTACCGGTAAGAACAAAATTACCGTCATATATGGTGTCTGACGAAATTGTTTCAATAACCCTACCGGAACCACGCATCAAACATACTGTTACGCTATCCGGCACATTCGTCACCTTACCGGTTATACGGAAATTATTTTCAATATCTTGCGCAAAACCGCTCAGGCATACAGCCGCAAAAGTGCCAAATACTACTCGCAAATTCATATTCAAAATTCTCTAATACGTTAATAATACATTAATCACTGCATTAAAGACTCCAAAAAGCTACAACTGTGACATTGAACAACAAAAAAATTATATCACCACAAAAAAATCAATATTTTTTTTGCACATTAACAACTTTATATACTATATTTGCAAAGGAAATTCAAAAAACACACGTAACTTATTTACTCATTAATTAAAAACACATCTATGAAAACTCATTTTTCTTTCTGTGCCGAATGGTATGAAATCATCAAAGACTGCTCCATGCAAGTAAAGGGAGAAGTATTCTCTGCCGTTATGGGATACGCGTTTACAGGCGAAATCATCACGATCTCACCGGAAGCTACAGTAATATTCAGGTTTATTAAAAGAGAGATAGATCGCCGCCCATCGTTCCGCAAGGCAGCTCAGAATCAGGAAACCGACACACAGAAAACTACACCTGCCCGCTCTCAGAAGAATCCCGAGACTCCGCTGACTGAGATTCCTCATGGTCAAAACGCTCATACGCCTCCACTATGCGCTGAACGAGAGCATGGCGCACAATATCCTTCTTCACGAACTCAACCTTGCCGATTCCCTCAACATTCTCAAGAATCTTCAAGGCGCGGATTAACCCGGAAGGAACGCTACGAGGCAAATCAATCTGCGTAGCATCACCGGTAACTATCATCTTGGCGTTCATACCAAGACGGGTCATAAACATCTTGATCTGATGGGTTGTTGTGTTCTGTGCCTCGTCAAGCACAATCACGGCATCATTTAAGGTTCTGCCGCGCATGAAGGCAAGAGGAGCTATCTGAATCACATTATTTTCCATATACTCTTTCAGCTTCACTGCCGGAATCATATCCTCCAGCGCATCATAAAGCGGTTGGAGATACGGATCTATCTTATCCTTCATGTCACCCGGGAGAAAGCCGAGTTTCTCACCTGCCTCTACTGCGGGACGGGATAGAATTATCTTGCGCACCTCCTTGTTCTTAAGCGCTTTGACTGCAAGCGCGATAGCTATGTATGTCTTACCGGTACCGGCAGGACCGAGTGCGAATGTAAGATCGTTATTGTTAAACGCCTCCACAAGACGCTGCTGATTGGGATTGCGGGCACTGATTGGCTTACCGTTCACGCCGAAGATAATAACACCGTCACTTTTCACACTCTTTGGAGCTTCACCACGCACAACATCCAGAATCACATCCTCCGGCAACTTATTGTATTTCACACAATAATCCTCCAGTTCATGAATCTTTTTCTCAAACTCCGCAGTCTCGGATTCATCACCAATAACCTTGATCACAGTGCCGCGTGCCGCCATTCGCAGTTTCGGAAAAAGATTACGGATCAGCTGCATATTGCAGTTGTTTACCCCATAAAAACTCACCGGGTCAACACGGTCTATTATAACTATGCGTTCTATCATCTTCTGTTTTGTTGGAAAATATGGCAAAGATAACTTATGTTGTCTTTACCGGGATATATTTTCCTTCTATTCAAAAAAATTTCTTACGTTTGTATTCTAAAACTAACTTAAACCATAATTATTGTGGACGAAGATTTGAAAAAAAAGTTGGCGGCGGACTCCGACGGGCTTCTAACCTATGAGTACATCGCAAATCATATAGGGCTTTGCGATGACATCATGCACGAACTCGTAGAGAATATGATTAATGTGGATTCCACCGGTCAATTCGTGGCAAGCGCCGCAAGATACCTTGCCGCTATAGAACCTACAGTCTATGCCGACCACATATCCACACTGATTGCAGCAGCTATCGACAAAGACAGGGAGCGCCGCTATCTGCCGGACCTCATCAGCGGAATATGGGGAAGTGATTATGCATCCCGCGCTGCGGAGCTAAGCGCTGCAGACAATAATTTCAGAAGAATATACAAACGTCTTAATCCCACCGGAGTAATTTAACTAGCATGAACCTGATTAGAAAAACAGCGGCGATACTCGCGGCGACAACCTGCCTCCTGACCGTAGCCGCCAAAACATCTAAAGATATGATAAAGACAGAGCAGAAAAAAGATGATGTGATTGTCGAACTTGAAACAACACTCGGCAATATAAAGATACTTCTTTATGGTGATACTCCGCGTCACCTTGACAATTTCGTTCACCTCGTTGACTCAGGCTTCTACAATGGAGTGCTCTTTCACCGTGTCATAAACGATTTCATGATTCAGACAGGAGACCCCGACTCAAAGAGCGCGCCCAAAGGCAAAATGCTCGGAATGGGCGATCCCGGCTACAATATTGACGCCGAGTTTGTGTATCCCAAACACTTCCACAAGCGTGGGGCACTCGCTGCCGCAAGAGAGGGCGATGCGGTAAATCCCCAAAAACAGAGCAGCGGCTCACAGTTCTATATCGTCACCGGCACCGTGTTCAACGAAAGCCAGCTCGAGCAGATGGATGCACGCAAAATCCAGCAGCAGCGTCAGGAGATTTTCAACCGTCTCGCTATGGAAAACCGTGACACAATCATGGCGCTCCGCAAGGAAAGAAACCAGGCTGCACTCACAAACCTTCAGGAAAAGCTCATCAAGGATACCGATGCTATGGTATTAGCCGCACCGGACACTCTCACCGCTGAGCAGCGCGAGATTTACTCTACAATCGGAGGCACCCCTCATCTTGACGGCTCATACACTGTATTCGGCGAAGTTATATCAGGAATGGACATCGTTGACAAGATACAGAAAGTTGAAACCGATCAAAACGACCGTCCCCTTGACGATGTGAAAATCATATCGGCTAAGGTCATCAGCAAATAAATGATTCAGTCAACATCCTTCACCCTGGACAACGGTCTGCGGGTAGTGCATCATGCCGATACCTCCACGGCAAAAGTCGCTCTTGACCTTCTGTATAATGTGGGTGCGAGAGACGAGTCGCCGCAACTTACTGGCATCGCACATCTATTTGAGCACCTGATGTTCGGAGGCTCGGAGAATGTAACGGATTTTGACAGGGAACTTGAACTTGCCGGAGCGAGAAACAACGCCTGGACAAGTTCTGACTACACCAATTTCTATATCGTTGTCCCTGCTGTCAATGTTGAAACAGCGTTTTGGGTGGAAAGTGACAGAATGCTTGCGCTATCCATGTCAGACAAAGCGCTTGACGTGCAGCGCAATGTGGTTGTTGAGGAATTCAAGCAAACCATTCTCAATCAGCCTTATGGCGAGGTTGGCGCGCTTTTGCGTTCACTCATTTATAAAAAGCACCCGTATCGATGGCAGACAATCGGACTGACTCCTGATCATGTTCTTGCCG
>CAMWUZ010000177.1 GCA_947177595.1 uncultured Porphyromonadaceae bacterium
ATAATCAACAAATCATGGCATATCTTGCAAGAAACATAGATGCCGAGCTTCTAATCCGCAGAGCAAATATGATCTGTTTTATTGGGAGAATCTAGAGCGAAACGCCATATCAAAAGTTGAATATGTCATAGCCAAGAACGCGAGGTGTCTGCCTGTCGAGGTTAAGGGGGAAACATCTGGAAAGGTGAAGAGTTTAAGACTTTTCATGAATAAAAAAGGACTTACATCCGGCATACGCAGTTCGTTGGGAAATTTCGGACTCCTTGAAGTATCAGGCGCTGATGATAAGGGACAAACAATCAGACGTACCATTGGCATTCTACCGCTTTATGCTATTGGAGACTCCCAGAACTGCCGCTTCCGGATTAGTGCCTTAATCCTTTGTCATGCTTTATTTCGCAAAGCTCTATAATTTGTGTGAGGATATTTCTGTTAGACAGGTTTGATACGGTAGATAGGGAATGTATAGTGGTGTGAGCGACCTATACAGGGGCTAATTACTGTTTGCTCGCTATGCGAAAGCGGTGCGATTTACGGCGCACTGTCACACAGTGGGATGAGTCAAGAAGGTCCGTCCGAAGTGTTAAATGGATTTAGCGGGCGGAGAAAAATGAAAAATGTGGGGAGAGGTTGTCACAAATGTATTATTATTGTGTCTTGTAAGAAAACGATGACAGATTGATGACTGAGACACGGTTTAACGAAGAAATTTTGCCACTGCACGCGGATATGTTTCGCGTGGCGGTATCTCTTCTCGGCAATCGTGAGGAAGCGCAGGATGTTGTTCAAAACGCGATGGTCAAGCTATGGACTATCAAGGAGAAACTTGAAGGCGTCAGGTCGCTGAAGGCTTATTGTTACGGTATGGTGCGCAATGCGTGCCTGACCCGCATATCTCAGATGCGATCCACAGAACCGGTTGATGATATGACGATAGAAGCAGACAGATCAACTCCGCATAAGATTGTCGAAGCACGGGATTCGCTGCGTATTCTAAAGAAAGCTATCGACACTATGCCTGCGGAGCAGAGTGAGGTCATGAAGCTGAGCGCATACGCGGGGATGTCTAATTCAGAAATTGCTGAACTCACCGGATTGTCAGATACCAATGTCAGGGCACTTCTCAGTCGTGGGCGTAAAAAATTGAAAATACTCTTCTCAAAAATATAGAATATGGAAAAAACAAAGCAGCTTTTGGATAAATTCTATCGCGGCGAAACAACGGCGGAGGAGAACAAGCTGATCGCATCCGTGCTCTCAGAAGAGGACAGTAGCGACAAAGCTCTCTTTGACGCTCTTGACGTGGCGAGGCTTGACGTGTCAGTACCGCCGGATCTTGAACCCGCTATCCGTCAGGCTATCGCTGCAATTCCGGGCCGCAGGAAAGTCATCGCTCCGATATGGGCAAAGGTCGCCGGCATTGCGGCAGTAATAGCTCTGCTTGCTCTCGGGTGGGTGCACCTTAATGAGCCGAAAGGCTATATTCAGCAAGCGCCGACACTCATAGCCGAGGTGCGTCAGGAGCCGATTGTTCCTCAAAAAGCTAAGCCAAAACCGAAGGCGGAGGTAGTTGTGACAGACCAATCCAAGCCGGTAGAAGCGGTGAAGCCGAAAGTAAAGAAAGACACCCCAAAAGTGCCGACCGAAGAGGAACTTCTCGTGGCTGAGGCGTCACTGCGGCTACTCGGAGAAAAACTCAATGCAGCGGGACTCAAAGCCGCCGGCGCCGCAGAACAGATTCAGAATAACAACTCACTAAAAAATATACTGAAATGAAAAAACTCTTTACTCTTATTGTGCTTATCGCATCGTGTGCCGGTATCTCCCGCGCTGATACTTTCACTTATCAGATGGGTAATGCCGTGCGAAAAGGGCTTATGACAGAAATCCATGTATCAAAGGATATTCTCCCTCTGGTTTCTCCGGAAGTACGTAAAAAGATTCCGCTATTAGGCAAAGTGGAGGGTGTGACCGCCGTAACTGTTTTCACAGCCCCAAATGAAGAAGCTGTAAACAGATGTTATCAGATTCTCAACTCATCTTTCACATATTCAGAAACAAGTATGCTGCTGGTAAATGCGGAGGGGAAAGAATATACAGCGATATACGGAACCAAGAATTCTAAAGGGCAGGACTATTTCGACCGTATAATAATGTTTACAAGTGACGGGACTCAAGGGCAGATCCTCGTGGTATATGGAACTATCACGCCTCAGGTGCTTGCGGTGATAAAAGACTCCGCATCCAGATAAAACTATTCTAAATATAGACAGCACTCCGAAGTACACATATCTTCGGGGTGCTGCTTATATTCGTATTAGCGTAGGGTTGCTATGGTTCTGGCGGTAGATACAACCCAGAGGATGTCGTGAGGCTCGAATACGGTGGATGCCGCAGGCGTGAGGAATTCCTCGTTGCGGTTAATGCTCACAAGGAGTGTAGAGTAGTCTGTACTGAGGCGTGATTCCGCAACGGTTTTGCCGACAAGAGGCGAGTTTTCCGAAAGTTGCAGAGTGGTCAGTTTATAGTCGGACGGTGAAACGGATGTGGTTTCCTCTCCATCTTTTTCCACAATTTCAAGGAGCTGCTGAATCTGCTCGTCTGTGCCAATCACACCGAGTACATCACCGGGGAATATTCTGGTATCGCCGGCAGGCACCGGAATGAGGGTCGCACCACGCTGAATAGTCGCAATATTCACTCCGCATTTCTGACGGATGCCGCTGTCCTGAAGTCGTTCTCCAACAAACGGACAGTCATAACCCACTGTCATGTAAGCCATGTGGAGATTGCTGACGATATTGTTTTTCTTGCCGCTACGACGGAGCTCTCTCTCATTGAGATTGTCGATGAAGCGCGATTCAATGCTCCTCATTTTCTTTTTGAGTTGCTTCGAGAATCCGAAAATCAGAATGACAAAAACAATGAATCCGAATACCACTCCAACCCAAACGGAATAAATGCGCGCGAGAAGGAAAATGACAATAATGAGCGCCACAATCATTCGGAATATCGTCATGACAATCAAAGGTACGTCAAAGCGGGCATTTGCCGCGAGGAGCCGCTGACGCTCCGTGCGCTTCGACGCGGGCATCGAGAGCGCGAGCAAGAAGGGTCCCATAGCGGCAATGGTGACAAGAGCGCAAATCAATCGTCCCCACGCGGGAGTGAGATTGACGAGCCAGGGGAGGAGCCAGTTGATGGATATCAGGCAGATTGTAATGAGAATGACAGTGTATAGCATCACTCTCCATAGATATCTGTTTAACACTGATTTCCACAGCAATCCGGTTTCGCTCTCGGTGGATGCCCGGTCGCAGTATCTGTCAATGAGGAAGTGGAGCCGTTTCGGGAGAATTTTTACAAGTCCGCTATATACCGGGTCTGCCATTCTTATGAAATACGGTGTAGTGAATGTGGTGAGAACCGACACAGCTACAACAATAGGATAGATTGTGGGGTCGAGCACGCCGAGACTCATGCCGAGGGTGGCGATGATGAATGCGAACTCACCGATCTGTGTGAGCGAAAATCCCGCCTCAATAGCCACTTTGAGCGTCTGACCCGTAACGAGCATTCCGGAAGCGCCGAAAAGAATCATTCCCACAATAACAACGGCTGAAAGAATGAGTATAGGTGCCCAGTATGTGCTGATAACTGAAGGATTCACCATCATGCCGACCGAGATAAAGAATACGGAGCCGAAAAGATCCTTCACAGGAGTGACGACCTTCTCTATCCTCTCCGCAAAACTGGTGCCCGCGAGAATGGATCCCATAACAAACGCTCCGAGTGCAAGCGAGAATCCGCAGTACACTGAAAAAACAGCCATACCGAGGCAAAGACCCATGCTTATTATTAGGAGCGTTTCCGAGTTGAGGAAACGACGGGTATTGTTAAGAAGGGATGGGAGCACAAACACACCTACGGCAAACCACATGATGAGGAAGAACGCGAGTTTGGTTATGCTGAACAGCATCTCTCCTCCCGCCACACTGTCGTTAATAGCGATAGATGACAGAATCACCATCATCAATACGGCAAACAAATCCTCGACAATGAGCACGGCAAATACAAGCGATGCAAACTTCATGTGCTTCAGCCCGAGGTCATTGAACGCCTTGATTATAATGGTGGTGGAGGACATGGATAGCATTCCGCCGAGGAACAGACTGTTGATATGCGAGAATCCGAGCACATGACCAATAAGGAAACCGACACACATCATACCTGTGACGATAATCAGTGCCGTGACGACAGCCGAGCCTCCCGCATTGACCAGTTTCTTGAAGCTGAATTCAAGTCCAAGCGAGAATAGGAGCACCACAATGCCTATCTGTGCCCAAAATTCAATGTTGCTCTCAGTGGTTACGGAAGGCAAGTA
>CAMWUZ010000178.1 GCA_947177595.1 uncultured Porphyromonadaceae bacterium
TTATAAATATTATTGCATTACCAAACTCATTTAAACAATATTTAACTGATAGCCGGCGGGGATATGACGAGTTATGTGCGCGGATGGGATAAGGAGTTTAAGGTCTTTAGGGTCGTTAACGACCTTAAGGACTTTAAATTTTTACTACCTTTGCGGGTGCGATGAGAAAGGTGATAACATTTGTGTGGGCGGCGCTGATTGCCGCCGCAGCCGCGGGCGCCGAGCCAAAAGATAGCGCGGCGGTGAGCTATATACCTCAGTTTCACGGCACAGTGAGGGCGCGTTTCGAGTATGCCACCGCCGGGGGCGAATATCGCTTTCAGGTGAGAAACGCGCGCTTCACCATCAACGGCAATATCAGCCGGGAGATAAGCTATTTTGTGAACACCGATCTCTGTGACCGCGGCAAGATGAAGATTCTCGATGCATGGGCAAAGGCGGAGTTTGTGCCTCATCTGAGCTTTCAGGCAGGTCAGTTCAGAATGCCTTTCGGGGTGGATCCTTTTCGGGCGCCGCATCAGTATTATTTTGCAAACCGCTCGTTCATAGGCAAGCAGATGTGTAATTACCGCGCTGTGGGTGCTATGCTGATATATGATTTCGCCTGTGCGCCGCTGAAACTGGAAGCGGGGGCGTTTAATCCCTACTCTATCGGCGATCATACCGGTTGGGGCAAGAAGCTCGCGGCGGCGGGCAAAGCGACCCTCGGCTTGGGTGACTTCAAGGTGAGCGCGGGCGGTGCAAGTATCTATCCGTCGGGTATAAGAGCCAATATGACGGGCGCCTGCCTGAGCTGGAGCCGCGGCAGATGGATTGCGGAGGGTGAGTATATGTATAAGCACTATCTTCACGGGGCGAGCAGGAATGCGCACGCCTACAGCGTGTTCACCAGCTATTATATGCCTGTGAAAGCGGGAATATTCAACCGGCTGTCGGTGCAGGGGCGCTTTGACGGAATCACCGACCATTCTGACTGCGCCAAAGATGAAAACGGGCTGCTGCACATAACCGATGCGGCGCGAAACCGTATCACCGCCGGCGCTACGCTCACCACCATGAAGGCTAAGAATATGTTTTTTGATTTCCGGGTGGATTACGAGAAAAATTTCTACCGCCACGGGTTCAAGCCGGCTCCGGAGTATGGCGACAAGTTAGTCGCCGAGATTGTGCTCCGCTTCTGAATCAGCCTTTTGCCGGCTTTTGCGGCGTGGATTATCCGGAAACCAGCCTTTTGCCACCCGCTGCTCCTGCTCGAAGATCTCCTTGATTGTCCAGAATGATGAAAAGGCGGTGACTCCCAACAGGGTTGACCACATCACCGACTCCACGGCAAAGGAGAGGGCGCAGCACACCGCGCCGAAAACCAGAAACCACCACCAGCAGCGGGTGCCGAAATAGTAGTGGCATTTGATGACGATGGGGTGGAACACACCTATTATAATAAAGGTGCACAGTCCGGTAAATAAGCCGGTGAGGTTGTATTGGCTCAGAAGGTCGGTCATGGGGGCGGGGGAGTCTGGTAGTTTTTTAGTCGGGTAGTTTTTAGTCGTTAGTCGGGTAGTTTTTAGTCGTTAGTCTTTTGGTTGTTACCAGCCGCCGGAAGCGCCGCCCCCGCCGGTCATTCCTCCGCCGAAGCTGCCGCCGGAAAATCCTCCGCCTCCGCCGAAGCCACCACCGCCTCCGGGAATAACGATTACCGGAGCAACGGGAATCTTGGCAATCTCATAAGGTATCTGCGAGTTATTGTGGCAGTTGAGGCAGGAATAGACCTTTACGCCGCGCCCTTTGGATGAGGTTGTGGGCTGAACCACCACTCTGTCGGCGGTTAGATAGCTTGCGCGGGCGCCGCACTGGGGGCATATCGAGTAGCCGGAGTTTTCGTTGACAAAGGGAATGATGTCTTTCTCGCCACAGTTGTCGCAGAGCCATACATCATAATCCACCGAGTTGATTTTCTCTTCGGTATCCTGCGAGGGGGTGAGGTAGGCGTTGTCCCGCTCCTCGTCGAGCTTGTGCATGGCGTGGCTGCAGTTGGGGCACTTGCGGGGCGCGTCGCGGAGCCGTTTCATCTTCCACCACAGGATCAGATATGCGAGGAGGGGTAGCCCGAGCCCGAAGCAGCTGAGCATCAGCACCGGCACCTTGTAGGTCTTCAGCCTGAAGAATCGGCTCGCGGGGTCAAGGCGGCGGGTGGTATAGAGCCCGTAGGCGACGAGCACGAGGGCGATTATCAGGAGAACGCACATTGCTCCGCCTACTATTCGCCCGAGTCCTTCAAACGTCAGGTCGTCATTGCCGTGGCGCGAGTCGTTGGCATACTTGGATTGTATTTCGGCAGCAGCCTCGGGATCAGTGAGGTATGAGGTGACGGTGTTGACCGCCGCGAGAACACCACCGTCGTAATCTCCGGAGCGGAATCGGGGCAACATTTCATTGCGGATTATCCTGCCGCATATGGCGTCGGGCAGCACACCCTCCATGCCGTAGCCGGTGCGCATGGTCACCTTGCGGTCGTTTTTGCTTAATAATATAAGGAGTCCGTTGTCATTGTCCTTTTTGCCGATACCCCATTTCTCAAACAGGCGTGTGGCGAAGTCATCGATATCGCCCGAATCGGTCTCGTCAACTGCAACCACCACCACCTCGGCAGAAGTGGAGCCCCAGATCGAACCGATAGTCTCGTCAATCTGAGCGACAGCCTGCTCTGAGAGCACTCCGTCGGGATTAGACACATAGCGGCGCGCATCGCCAAGATGCACATTGGGCACCTCATCGACGCTCCTTGCCGCCCCCGACAGGGCTACCAACAGAGGCAGCAATATGAATATAAATCGCTTCATAAGTGCAAATTTACTCAATTACCCGGAATATATCATCTCCACTCCCCGGGAAAGTGCGCGGATGCGGGGAGGCACTTGATAGCCAATTTGATAAAAAAGTTAAAATATTTTAGCAATGTTTGGTTCCATGAACGAGAATCACTACCTTTGTGTTGTCTAAATAAGACAGTATCCCCCTTAGATGGAAAAAGCTAAGGCCCGCCCTCAATTATGGGGGCTTATTTTTTTATTATGACACAGAACTATCCCGCCCAACGAGTAATTGTATATGTTGACGGTTTCAATTTCTACTATGGAATCAAAAAGAAACCGTGGAACAAATATTATTGGCTTGATATTGTAAAGCTTTTCGAGCAATTTATGTTACCCCACCAAGAGTTGGTGGCAGTCAAGTATTTTTCGGCTCGCCCGTTAGGGGATCCTGACAAGAGCTTGCGGCAAAATGCTTTTTTTCAAGCTAATCTTGAAAACAGAAAATTCAAGTTGATTCTCGGTAAGTATCTCAAAAAGAAACTGGAATGCTTCAAATGCCATAATATCATAAATACGTATGAGGAAAAAGAATCAGATGTGAATCTTGCCACACAAATAGTAGCAGACGCATTTCAGGATAATTGTGATATAGTCATACTTGTATCTGCTGACAGTGATATGATTCCTGGGATTGACCTTGCACGTGAAGCCGGTAAAAAGGTTTTTATATATTTTCCTCCTAATTATAAATCATCAAACTTACGTATTTTGGCAGGAATGAGACCGACATGGCTTGAACGATATGAGGGACGTTTCAAAAATGCAATGCTCCCGGATCAGATAACTTTGAAAAACGGGTTTAATCTCAGAATACCGGAACCCTGGAGAATAGTTCGCGATGGCGAATAACCTACTTAAAACACAAGACTGTTGTTTATAGGAAAGCAAACTTTGTAAAATTAAATAGACACTATTATGTCACCTGCGATTCTTACAATAATTCTGCTTGTGGTGTCAAATGTCTTCATGACATTTGCCTGGTACGGTCATCTCAAACTCTCCTCGTCGGGAGTATCAACCAACTGGCCTCTATATGTAATCATTCTTGTTTCATGGGGTGTCGCGTTGCTTGAATACACCTGTCAGGTGCCCGCTAACCGCATGGGCTATGAGGGAAACGGCGGACCGTACTCACTGATTCAGCTGAAAGTGATGCAGGAGGTGATAACCCTTGTGGTGTTCGTTATCTTCAGTCTCATGATGTTCAATGACTTTTCGCTGCGGTGGAACCACATCGCCGCGTTCTGCCTGCTGGTCGGCGCCGTCTATCTGGTATTCATGAAATAAGCGGATGCGTTTTCACGCACCCGCCTATACATTATAAGGGAAAGCGATTATTTGTTCACGCGGAATTTATCGATGCCGTCCTTCAGGAAGTCAACAACCTGCTTTGCTGCCGCGATGCCGGCGTTGATATTGGCCTCCGATGTCTGGGCGCCCATTTTCTTGGGAGTGAAAAACACTCTTCCGGCG
>CAMWUZ010000179.1 GCA_947177595.1 uncultured Porphyromonadaceae bacterium
TAGTTACCACCCTGTGTATTGTCGAAGTCGCTCTTTGCCGAGGTGATGACATCGCCGCTGAGAGCGGGCTTGCCATTGGCTGTTTTGAGAGCGATGAGAGTGTATAGCTCAATCTTGCGTGTGCGGTGAGCGGCAGTGTCATTATATTCTGTCACGAAAGGCTTAACCTCCCATGCGAGAAGCACGTTTGAGGGAAGGATTCTCTTTGCGGCAGCCGAGGTGAGTACTGAGTCAATAGCCACACGCTGCGCTCCTGTTGCCACACCTACGGCGATGGGAGAACCACCACCCTGACCTGTGAACATTCCGAAGAAGCCGGCACCCGAGCGGGTTGAATCGTTGCGGAGAGTGTAGTCAAGTTCGGCAAGTGCATTCTGAAATTCTGAAACCGGCATTGTTTCATAGAATTCAAGGTTAGCCGAGGACTTGAGAAGCTCGCGCACACGGTCATGCTCTTTCACACCGGGAAGTTCGAGAAGAATCTGACCGTCGTTTTCAAGCTCCTGAATATTTGGAGCAACAACGCCAAACTGGTCGATACGGCTGCGGAGCACGTTTGTAGAGCTGCTCACTCGATCCTTAACCTCTTTCTTGAGGGCAGATTCGATAGCTGCATCATTCTCGCCGCGCTTCACCTGATCCTTGAATACTACAGAAAGGTCGCCCTGGGGGTCGAGCTTGCGGTATTCCTGACAGAAGAGATGAACATAGTCATTGTTGCCTGTATTGCGGGCCAGAGAATCGGTTGCAGCGAGTGCGCTCTCGAAATATGGATTTCCCTCGGCATTTGCCATGGAGCGGAGAATATCCGGCACAGATACCTGCAGGGTTACGTTCATACCTCCTTTAAGGTCAAGACCGAGCCCTACACCGAGAGCCTGAATCTGATTGAAGGTATATCCGAGATAAACCTTTTCTTTTGAAATAGAATCAATGTAGCTTTTGTAGGCAAGACGGTAGGTATCAGAGCTTGAGCCCTCTGCGCCGGCAGCCTGAACTGCATAAGCCTCAGCCTTCTTCTCATAGTGGTTTGAAACCAGTGTAAACGAGAGATAGAAGAGGCAAATGAGCACCAGGAATACGGCAATAATACCTGCCACAACACTTCCTAATTTTCCTTTGCTTTGCATGTGGTTGATAGAATATGAGTTGGGTTATTAATAATTTTTTCGCTTTCAGCCCGCAAATATACGATTTTATTCTGAGATAAAGCAAACCGCGAGGATGATTTTTATTTCCTCGCGGTGCAGTATGTCTTTACTTCAAGCTCTCAGGCAAGCTTTTGAGCAATAAACTCGCGCATTTCGGGAGTATGCGCCTCGACACTCTGAAGCAGTTTGAACTGATTACGGGTTCTTACCAGATTATGTTCGGGATACTTTATTTTATAATATGTGTCGCCATTTATATAATCGGTGAGGAAGCGCACAGCCTGCATATAGGGGAACAGTGCCGCCGCATAGGGCAGATTCTCGATTTCAAGCGGGGTGAGGAAGCCTTTTGCGCTTGAAAGATAGCCTTCGGTAAATGCCTTGAATATATCCATATCAAACTCAACGCGGTCAATATCAGGGTCATCCTCAGCAAGTTTATTGGCACCGGTGCGCAGGAAATCCCCGTAATCACTGAAAATGAAACTCGGCATCACAGTGTCGAGGTCAATCACGCAGAGGATGTTGCCTTCGTCATCAAACATCATATTGTTTACTTTGGTATCGCAGTGGCATATACGTTTGGGGAGCTTGCCTTCGCGATACAGACGCTCAGCCTTGGTCATCTCCTCGGCTCTCTTCTCAAGCTCGTCAAGAATCGGCTTCACCTCAGCCACCCTGCCTTCAGGATCAGCCTCTACAGCATCGTGGAGCTGCTTTAGACGGAACTCCATATTGTGAAAATCGGGAATACTCTCCTTGAGGTCTGCGTCTATATCCACGAGCATAGCCTGGAAATTACCGAACGCTTTACCGGCATTGCGGCTGCTTCCGGGATTAACAGCCTCAAAAGTGTGAGCGTTTGGAATAAATACCATCACGCGCCAGTAGTTCTCGCCGTCAAAGAAATAATACTTACCATCAACATTGTTAGGCACAAAGGTGAGTACCTTGCGGTCTATATCACTCTCACCGGCTGCCTCCAGCTTCTTGCGTATATGTGATGTGACTTCCTGAATATTTGTCATCAGGGTATCCACGTCGGTGAAAATATGATGATTGATACGCTGGAGCACATAATCCGGAGCGTCGCCCTCGGTCTTTACTATATATGTGTCATTGATAAGACCGTTGCCAAGAGGCTTGATCGAGTCAACCGAACCTTTGAGGTCGAAATGCTTCACAACAGAATTAAGAAGTTCTTTCATGATATAATCGTAATGGTGTTATTAAATTTCCACAAATTTAGATATATTTTCGGAATTTTTATTCGCAAATGAAATCAAATATGTTTTTTCAGCAAAATATTGCCTATCTTTGAGCCATATTTTTCACTCAACAGAATAATAAATCAATCATGATGAAACTGACAAAACTTTATGGCGCGCTCATCGCAGCCGCAGTTATTGCAGGCGGTGCGCTCACAGCAGGCGCGCAGTCTCTGTCACCTTCCACCAAGTGGCATTGGGACAAAGGCACAATCGTAGTTGATACTCCCGAGCGTGAGGCAGGGCAGGAATCAGCATTAGGTCTCACAGTGCCCAAGATGGACAAGGTTAGAGTTGCCTTTGTAGGTCTCGGTATGCGTGGACCGGGTGCCGTGCAGCGCTTCACCCATATTCCCGGTGTTGAAATCGTTGCTCTCTGCGACTATGAACCCGAACGCGCCGAGCGCTGCCAGAAATACCTTAAGGAAGCTGGTCTTATGCCCGCAACCGTATATTCCGGCGAAAAAGGCTATGAAGAGCTCTGCAAGCGTGATGACATCGACCTTGTGTATGTGGCAACAGACTGGGATCACCATTTCCCTGTAGCCAAATGCGCTCTTGAAAACGGTAAGAACACCGCGATCGAAGTACCTTCTGCCATGAATCTCGAACAGTGCTGGGAGCTCATCGACCTTTCGGAGAAGAACCGCAAGCACTGCATGATTCTTGAAAACTGCTGCTATGACTGGTTTGAACTAGATGCCCTCAATATGGCGCAGCAGGGTGTACTCGGCGAAGTGCTCCGCGCCCAGGGTGCATATATCCACAATCTTGACGATTTCTGGGATTACTATTGGAAAAATCCGACAGAAGACCCCGACGGTCTCGGCTGGCGCATGAAATATAACAAGGAGAACCGTGGCGACGTTTACGCTACTCACGGACTCGGTCCGGTTGCACAGGTTCTCGACATTCACCGCGGCGACCGCTTCACTACCCTCACCGCCATGGATACCAAGAGCGTACACGGCAAGGAGTACGTAGAGAAGAAAACCGGCAAGGAATGCACCGACTACCGCAACGGTGACCACACCACAACCCTTATGCGCACCGCAAACGGTAAAGTTGTAGAGATTCAGCACAATGTAATGAATCCTCAGCCCTACAACCGCCTCTATCAGCTCACCGGCACCAAAGGATTTGCAAACAAATACCCTGTTGAAGGCTTTGCCATCGATGCCGCTCAGCTCAAGGCTACCGGCAATGCCCCCAAAGTTGACAATCTCTCATCACACGGCTTCATGCCCAAGGAAGAGATGCAGGCTCTGCGCGAGAAATACCGTCATCCCATCATCACCAAATATGGTGAACTCGCAAAGAAAGTAGGCGGTCACGGCGGCATGGACTTCTTCATGGATGCCCGTATGGTATATTGCCTCCAGAACGGTCTGCCCCTTGACATGGACGTGTATGACCTCGCAGAATGGTGCTCACTCGCCGAACTCGGCTCACTCTCAATGGACAACAACTCAGCAGCCGTAGCGTTCCCCGACTTCACCCGCGGTCACTGGAACGATGTTAAAGGCTACAAGCACGCATACGCTTCTGAGGCAGACGAAAAGGTTGCCGAGCAGAAAGCTGAAGCATACACCGCCGCTCAGAAGGCTGCTGTTGAAGCAAATAACCTCTGGGCACTTTATGAAAAGGTGCAGCAGGCTGATCCGAAGCAGAAAGCCAAGGCTCAGAAGGCTTATGACAAAGCTGCCGCCAAAGCTAAAGCTCAGATCGAGAAAGCTACAAAATAACAATATTACGATTTTTCAGAAAAAGGCTACCCTTATATATTTTAAGGTGTAGCCTTTTCTTATAGCTAAATATTAGCCTTTTATCGCAATCGGACTTTTTTTAAAAAAAATAGTCAAAACATTTGCATATCACAAATAACAACCCTATATTTGCACCAACATTAATTAATACTAT
>CAMWUZ010000180.1 GCA_947177595.1 uncultured Porphyromonadaceae bacterium
GCCTGAAGGAGAAAATCGTTAAGGCAAACAAGGAACTCACTGAAATCAAATATAATTTCAAGACAAACTAAAGATATCTCTTTTTCGGGAGTATGGGAGTATTTGACTATAAGCGCAGACCCTCAAGCGAGGTTAGGGTAGGAAATGTTGTGATCGGCGGAACCAATCCGGTGAGAATACAGTCGATGACAAACACCTCTACGATGGATACGCCGGGGAGTGTCGCGCAGTGTGAGAGAATCCGGTCGGCTGGCGCGGATATTGTGAGGCTCACCGCTCAGGGTGTGCGTGAAGCCGAAAATATCGGCAGAATCCGTGCGGAGCTTAGAAGCAAGGGAGTGGATGTGCCTCTTGTCGCTGATATTCATTTCAATCCGAAGGCTGCGTTTGAAGCGGCGCGGCAGGTCGAGAAAGTACGTATCAATCCCGGTAATTTTGTAGATCCAGGTCGTACTTTCCGGAAAATCTCATATACAGATGAGGAGTATGCCGAAGAGTTGCGCAAAATTGATGAGGCTCTCACCCCCTTTCTGAAACTGTGCGGCGAGCATGGCACGGCTATAAGAATAGGTGTGAATCACGGTTCGCTAAGCGACCGTATCATGAGCCGTTTCGGCGATACCCCAGCCGGAATGGTGGAGAGCGCGATGGAATTTCTGCGCGTGTGCGTCCGGCGCAACTTCACCGATGTAGTCATCTCGATAAAGGCTTCCAATGTCAGGGTAATGGTGGAGACAGTTCGCCGTCTTGTTCGCGCAATGGATGATGAGAATATGCACTTCCCGCTGCATCTCGGTGTTACGGAGGCGGGTGACGGTGAGGACGGCAGAGTGAAATCGGCTGTCGGTATCGGTACTCTTCTTGCCGAAGGAATCGGTGATACTATCAGGGTTTCTCTCAGCGAGGCACCGGAGAATGAAATACCGGTAGCAGGATTTCTTGCAGACTATATCTCATCTTTCACGAATGCTCCCTCTATTGGCGGCGAATATGCTCCCGGGTTTGACCCGATGAATCCTCAGCGTCGCATATCGGTGGAGACAGACGGTATCGGTGGAGAGAAAGAGCCTCTGGTGATAGGGGTAGATAGCAACGCTGAATATGATGGTGACAGTACGCCGGACAGATTTGCCAATACCTGGACAAACTATGTGGAGCTGTCCGTTCCATGTGGTGATGATGAGTTGCGGCGGCTTCCGAAAAACACCCCGGTAGTTATAACATCAACCCATCCCAATTATCAGGGGGCGGTGAGTGCTGCGTTGCATCGCATGACGGCTCTCGGTATAGACAATCCTGTCGTTCTCAAGGTCAGCTATATAGGTATTCCGGCGGACGAGGTAATGCTCCGGGCGGCGGTAGATTTTGGCGCACCGCTTATGAATGGTCTCGCCGACGGTATCTGGATTGAATCTGACTCCATGACTCCCGCGGCATTGTCTCATCTGGCGTTCGGTATTCTCCAGAGTGCGCGTCTCAGGATTTCCCGCACTGAATATATCGCCTGTCCGGGTTGCGGACGCACTCTTTTCAATCTTGAAACCACTCTCCGCCGGGTTAAGGAGGCTACCTCCACGCTTAAAGGTTTGAAAATAGGTGTGATGGGATGTATTGTTAACGGTCCCGGTGAGATGGCTGACGCTGACTACGGATATGTTGGCGCAGGAGTAGGCAGGGTAAGTCTTTATAAAGGTAAGGAATGCATTGAAAAGAATATTCCTGAAGAGGACGCGGTGAAAAAACTTATCGAATTTATTGAAAAAGATAGAAAGTGACGGTTGAGCCGAAATATATGGAGCGCGCGATTGAAATTGCGCGCAATGGTTTGGGATTCGTCAGCCCTAATCCGATGGTCGGTGCCGTCATTGTGTATCGCGACCGCATAATCGGCGAAGGGTATCACCGTAAGTATGGCGGACCTCATGCCGAAGTCAATGCGATTGCGTCTGTGAGTGAGGAGGATAAGGTATATCTTACGGGCAGCACTATGTATGTCACCCTTGAACCGTGCTCGCACTACGGCAAAACTCCTCCCTGCGCCGATTTGATTGTTCGCACGGGAATTCCGCGCGTAGTAGTCGGATGTCTTGATCCATTTGTAAAAGTAAGCGGCAGAGGTGTCGCGAAACTGAGGGATGCGGGTATAGATGTTGTTACCGGAGTGCTTGAAGCGGAATGCCGGCAGCTGAATAAGGTGTTTATGACCGCTCATACTCTCGGACGACCTTTCGTTACTCTGAAATGGGCTCAGAGCCACGATGGTTTTATGGGTGGTATTAAGGATGGAGTTAAGGTGCCTGTCAAATTCTCATCAGCGGAGTCATCAGCGCTTGTTCATGCACTGCGCGCGCGTCATGATGCGGTTCTTGTAGGCGCCGGTACGGTTCTTTCTGATTCTCCCGCACTTGATGTACGGTTTTTCTCCGGCAATAATCCTGTGGTTGTGGTGATAGACCGTAGTGGCAAAGCATCTGAAGGATGCATGAATATTACAGGTAGATTGCTGTATTATAGCGCGGTAAAGCCCTCGGTGGGTAGAGCGGAGTGGATTCAATGTTCTTACGATACCTCGATCCGAGATATTCTGTCCGACCTGTATTCAAAGAATATAACGAGTGTGCTTGTTGAAGGTGGTGGTGAAATTCTTTCCTCGTTTATCAACGCGGGATGTTATGATGAAGCGAGGGTTGAAATAGCCCCGTTGACTCTTGGAGAAAAAGGCGCGACAGAAGCGCCTGTGATAAACAGTATTCTATGTAAGGTAGAAAATATGGGAGAGAATATAATAATGTACTTCCGGAACAATCGTAATAATGGTGATGTTTTAATGGAGTAATATGTTATACTCACAATTTATATTAAAACAACTGTTATGAAAAAGTTTCTTTTGTCTCTCGCCGCTTTAGCGGGAATCGGTTTCGCTGCAAGCGCCATCAGCCCTACAATCTATGCCGGATATGGCGGTTACACTCAGATGGATGCTACCAACATGCACAAAGGAGTTGGCAAAGTGAAAAATGCTTGGGGTGCTATCAACATCGGTGCTGATTTCAAAGTGTTGCCTAAACTGTATGTCGGTCCATCATACTCTTTCTCAAGTACCGAGAGCAAGAGTGATATAAATCTTTACTATCATGTCATTATGCTCAATGCCCGGTATGAATATATGAATCTCGGTATGTTCAAGATGTATAGCCATCTCGGTGTGGGCGCTGACATAACCCATGTGGGCGCGAAGAATATCGCTAACAAAGGATATTTCGCATTTCAGGTGTCACCGATCTGTGTATCGGCAGGCATAGCCGATAAAGTGGCTCTTTTCGGAGAACTCGGTTTCGGTGCACAGGGTCTTCTTAATATTGGTGTTCGCGTAGGTCTTTAATTTATACAGCTATGAGCGACAGACTTTCATACGAAGATAAAAAGGAACTTCCCGACAGTGCTTTCGGTCTTCCGGAACGCAGGGAATATCCTATGCCCGATGCGGCTCATGTGCGGGCGGCAGAGGCATATTTCAGATATTGTCCTGAAGATTTGAAGCCAAAGCTGGCAAGAGCTATCCTCGCGAGAGCAAAAGAATTTGGTGTGGATGTTCAGAGTCCCGCCGTACTTGAAGCGGCAGGTGAATGAACCTCGTACAATCAGCAAGAATTTATCAGTTCACCATCCGGAGTGCTTCGGGTGGTGGCTGTTGTTTTAATACTTTATGACAGGTGTGAGAAAATTAGTTTTAATTCTAACCACGATGTTGGGACTTGGTGCTTGTGTTAATGCGCAGGATAATAAAAGGTATGATGATATGGATGTCAGAGAGTTCGCAAAATTTCTGACAAACGGTGACGTGCAGTTGCTGGACGTGAGGACACCGTCGGAATATACTGAGGGGCATATTGCAGGTGCGGAGAATATCGATATATACGATGATAGCTTTATCAGTCAGGCAATAGAGTCGTTAGATAAGGCCAAACCTGTTGCCGTTTACTGCCGGAGCGGCAAGCGGTCTGCGGAGGCAGCGGGGAGATTGGCTGAAAAAGGTTACAAAGTCACAAACCTTGAGGGAGGCATCATTGCTTGGACCGAAGCCAATAAACCCATAGAAAAGTGAGTGTCGAAACTTCAAAAGCCGGCAGCATATGATGATAACGTCTGTTATTTAGTGTGAATTCGCCGGTTAATACTGGTTAAATATTGTATTGTTGCGCGTGTAATTTTAACATTTCGCGCGTGGCAATATCTATCTGTATGGTTAATATTAACCATATCGTAATAAAGTGTAAAATGCCGATTTGAGTAATGGGCTGATTATTAGTAATTTTGTATGTGCAAAAACAAGGCG
>CAMWUZ010000181.1 GCA_947177595.1 uncultured Porphyromonadaceae bacterium
GAGTGTCGCAGATGTAGAAAGAATCAGAAATATTGCCGGTGATTTTTATTTCGGGATAAACGGAATAGTCACATTCAAGAATTGTGATGTGAAATCAGTTCTACCTCATATAACTCCGCAGAGAATCCTTCTTGAAACAGATGCCCCCTATCTGGCGCCGGTGCCTATGCGTGGCAAAAGAAACGAAAGTTCATATCTCATTCACACCGCGCGTTTTGTCGCTGATACACTCGGTATGAAAGAAGAAGCGTTGGCTGATATTACATCCGCCAACGCAACCGATCTTTTCAAGCTGTAGGCGGGTGCACTGTCCGTGCGGTCCGCCGGGATAATTTATCCTCCGAAATTGTCGTAGTGAATATTCTCCGGATCGACTCCGAGGCTGTCAAGCATACCTTCTACCGCCTTACTCATCGGACCCGGACCGCACATATAGTATTCGATATCTTCAGGATTCTCATGATTTTTCAGGTATGTGTCATAAATCACCTGATGAACGAATCCGGGAGTGTATTTCACACCGGCTGCATCCGCTGCAGGATCGGGACGGTCAAGGGCGAGGTGGAATTTGAAGTTGGGAAACTCCTTTTCAAGTTTCAGGAAATCATCAAGGTAGAACACCTCGTTGAGGGCTCTCGCACCGTAGAAATAGTTCATCACCCGGTCTGTAGTTTTCAGAGTCTTGGTCATATGCATGATCTGTGCCCTGAGAGGCGCCATACCGGCACCGCCTCCTATCCACATCATCTCCTTCTTGCTGTCGAAGATAGGATGGAAATCTCCGTAAGGTCCGCTCATAACCACCTTGTCCCCCGGTTTGAGAGTGAATATATAGCTTGATGCGATACCCGGCATCACATCTATAAATCCAACTTCCGGTTTCGGTTTCATCGGAGGAGTTGCGATTCTCACGGTGAGCATGATTCTGTCACCTTCGGCAGGATAGTTTGCCATTGAATAGGCGCGGACTGTGGTTTCGGTATTCTTGCACTTCAATGAGAACAGACCATACTGTTCCCAAGCCGGCAGATATTCCGGTCCGATGAGCGCCTTGTCGATATCCTTGTCATAGCTCATCTCGTAGGGGGGAATCTTAATCTGCGCGTAAGATCCCGGAATAAAATCCATGTGCTGACCTGGAGGGAGAGCGACAATGAATTCCTTGATAAAAGTAGCGACATTCTTATTGGATATCACTTCACATTCCCACTCCTTGATATCGAGAACCGATGCGGGAACACCTATTTTCATATCCTCTTTCACCTTCACCTGACAGGCGAGGCGCCAGTTGTCCTTAATCTGTTTTCTTGTGAAATGCACGGCTTCGGTAGGCAGAATATCTCCGCCTCCCTCAAATACCTGCACCTTGCACTGTCCGCAACTTCCTTTACCGCCGCAGGCTGAGGGCAGAAAGATGTTTTTATCTGCGAGAGTGCTCAGAAGCGGTTTGCCCGAGTCGGCTGTAACCTCACGGTCATTATTGATTGTTATATGAACTTCACCTGAATGCACGAGATAGTGTTTCGCCACAAGAAGAACACACACAAGAATTATTGTGACCGCGAGAAACACCGCTATGCCCGCGATGATTGTAAGCGTTCCCGATGCACTGAAGCCTAATATAGTGTTGATAGCCATATTTTCAGATTTTTATGCCGAGGAAACTCATAAAGGCTATGCCCATAAGAGCTGTTATGATAAATGTGATACCTGTTCCACGAAGAGGAGCGGGGATATTGGAATAAGTGGCTATTCTTTCGCGTATCGCAGCGATAGCTACAATTGCGAGAAGCCAGCCGATACCCCAGCCTCCGCCTGCACACACCGCTGTCCATACACTTGGAAAGTCTCGCTGCTGCATGAAAAGCGAACCGCCCAGAATCGCACAGTTTACGGCGATGAGAGGCAGGAATATTCCCAGCGAGGAATACAGCGCGGGGTTGAATTTCTCCACCGCCATCTCAACAAGCTGAGTCATCGATGCGATCACCGCTATGAACATGATTAGAGAAAGAAAGCTCAGGTCAACATCGGCATACTCGGGTCCGAGCCATGCCAGTGCACCCGCTTTGAGCACATACGTTTCAAGAAGATAGTTCGCGGGCAGTGTTATGACAAGCATGAATGTAACTGCCACTCCAAGACCGAAAGCGGTCTTCACATTCTTCGACACGGCGAGAAAAGAGCACATGCCGAGGAAGTAGGCGAAAATCATGTTATCGACAAAAATCGACCGGATAAATATGTTAAGATTTTCCATATCTTGAATTTAGCTTGGGTCAAGGTTCCTGTAAGTCTTTGTTGCGTGCGCGCTGCACCCAGATGATGCAGGCCACAACGATGAGGGCCATTGGAGGCAGAATCATAAGACCGTTATTCACATATCCTGCTTCATAGAAGCTCTGGGGCACTACCTGATAGCCGAGCAGAGTGCCGCTGCCGAGCAGTTCACGGAAAAAACCGACAATCACAAGGATTATGGTATAACCGAGTCCGTTGCCCACACCGTCGAGAAAAGATGCCCACGGACGGTTTGCCATAGCGAAAGCCTCGAGGCGTCCCATGAGAATGCAGTTGGTGATAATCAACCCGATGAATACCGAGAGCTGCTTGCTCACATCGTATGCGTATGCCTTGAGCAGTTGGTCCACGATAACCACCAGTCCGGCAACAACTACAAGCTGCACGATGATGCGGATATTGGTAGGTATTGTATTTCTTATCAAAGATATAATCACGTTTGAGAAGGCAAGAACCGCGATAACCGAAATGCCCATCACTATTGCCGGCTCAAGTTTGGCTGTAACCGCAAGCACCGAGCAGATGCCGAGTACCTGAACAACTACGGGGTTGTTTTTTGAAAGAGGGTTGAACAGCACGCTTTTATTTGAAATTTTATCTGCCATGACTGTTACTTGCTAAGGTTAATGAGAAAGGTGCGATAGGGCGCGAGACAGTTGGCAAGCATACTGCTCACTCCCTTGCTGGTGATGGTGCCGCCGCTCACACCATCCACATAGTCTTCGTCTCCTGCCGGTTTCTGACCGGCTTTTACAACGGCTATCGGCATAAACTCGTTATTCTTGATCAGCTGCTTGCCTTCAAACTGGTCGCTGAAAGCCGGTTTCTCTATTTCAGCTCCGAGTCCGGGAGTCTCACCCTGATGGGCGAAATATGCGCCATACACTGTCGAGCCATCTGAATCTACTGCAACATATCCCCATATCGGGCCCCAGAGACCGGCACCATATACCGGAAGGATATATTTGACCGTACCGTTGTCAAGACGGCATTCAAAAACCGGTAACTTGCGCTCATTGTCGGCAAGTCGTATCTGGTTTGCCACATCTATGTCAAACGCTTTTCCATCCACTTCATCGCCGGCGCTGTTGATAACTTTCTGTCCGATGATATATTTGCTGAAATCCGCACTGACCTCACCTTTGGCGGGAGTGATATGCACCGAGGCAAGAATCTGTCTCATCTTGTCCATATCGGCATTCTCGGTCTGCTTGCCACGCAAGCTCAGCGATGTGAATGCGAGCGCGGCTCCGACCACCGCAGCAAGCACTACTATATAAATCACTGTATAGGTATTGCTCTGCTTGTTCATGATTATTGAGCTTTAGCCTTCAGGCGGTTAACACGACGGCTGATATTTGACTGCACCACGCAATAGTCGATAAGCGGTGCAAACGCATTCATCAGAAGCACGGCAAGCATGGCTCCTTCAGGATAGCCGTTGTTATATACTCTTATTATTATCGCGATAATTCCTACCAGCAAACCATAGATATATTTGCCTATGCCTGTACGCGCGGCGGTTACCGGATCTGTTGCCATAAACACAGCGGCAAAGGCAAATCCGCCGAACAGCAGTTGCTGAAGCGGTGAGAGATAAGAAGCGGGGTAGATAGGAGTGGCACACCAGTTCACAACCACCCCAGCGATAAGACCGCCGGCAAACACCGAGAGCATTATGCGCCAGCTCGCGATACCGGAGATAAGCAGAAGAGCCGCCCCGATGAGGATGCATAGAGTGGAAGTTTCGCCGAATGAACCGGGGATCAGTCCGAGAAAAGCATCCCAGTTGCTGACGGTTTCACCTGCTATATTCTTCACAGCAGTGAAGCCATCGCTCATGGTTGCGATCTGACCTAACGGGGTAGCTCCCGAGATACCGTCGGTAAAAGTCACGGTGCCACCGAGTCCGCAGATAGGATTTGCGGAAATAAACGCACGGTCGCCGCTCATGCTTGCCGGATAGGCGAAGAAAAGAAACGCGCGGGTAACCAATGCCACATTAAATATATTATAGCC
>CAMWUZ010000182.1 GCA_947177595.1 uncultured Porphyromonadaceae bacterium
TACTATAAGTAACCAGCCATATATCTCTTTCATGGATACTATTAGGGCTTGCATCTGTACCATTCCATAAAGTTGTCCCAGCGGGGCGTAGGCTATGTCGGGATTGGTATCCACTATGTTCGCTCCAAGCAAAGAGGCATTTTTCGCCATAATATGACGCAAGAACTCACCGATCATCGCTGGTCCGAGTGTCGCACCCATCACAGCCCCGGTAAAACCGTTTATCGTCAAGGCCTGCGGAAAAACTTGAAAAGGCAATCCACTTTGCACTATCGATGTCAGGAACACAATTGAGATTATCACCGCTGCTGCTCCTCTGAAAAAGAGAGGGATGAAAAGCATTTCTTTTTCAACACCATAATCAATGAAGAAATAGAAATATCCAAGATATACTATAGCAAGAGCAAATGCTATCGCAGTCATGGTCTTATATCTCCATTTTCGCAAGGCGAATGTGTAGTAGGTGAATGCACATCCGGCAATTATACCGGCAAACACGTACCAGTTGAGGTCTATAAGGTTTGTCTCGTCAAAACCGAGAATATTCGCGGCATAGCTGTGTTCAAAAACATGTTCAGTAGCTATGAGCGTGAAGAAAACAAGATATACTCCGGTGGCACGGATTACATTGCGGTTCTTCATTGCCCGGAAGCTGATATATGGATGATGCAAGAATGACGCTCGCCAGAGATTGAGACAGAGACAGGAAAGACCTATAAGAGTGGCACCTCGTATCTCTATGGCGTCCCACCAATCGAAATAGTTACCATATACGCAGATGAAAGTAAAGCACAGCATAAATACCGTCCACAGTACAGCTCCAATCCAGTCGATACCGAGCAGAGGTATGAACATCGGTCCACGCATAGGTTTTACAAGTATCATGACCATCACCATCATCAAGGCGAGCAATCCAACCATTATCCAGTGCATATATTCCCATTGGGAGGAAAATGCCGTGTAAATTGTGGCGATTCCGCTCAGCTGTATGACGCTGTCGACTATCAGATAGACGTAACAGAAGAAAATCGCCATATCCCTTACCGGAGTTAGCCAAAGTTGGATCGTGGAATTACAAGCGAGGGTAGCCTGCATACGAAACCATCCGGCTACAAAACATGTAACTACAAGTAAAGGCACTGATGTAGTGTTGGCGCAGATCACATTAGCTGATATAAGAACTATTGCTGATACAAGCAGTTGTGTGCGTGTAGAGAAGCGGAACTTGATGCGGAACATCACAGCAAAGTTTATAGCCAAACCTATTAGCGATGCGTAGCCTGCCATCAGTATATCCTCCTGCATCAGTGCTGTTGTTCCGACCATATCGGAAGCTGCTGCGAGGTACACCCCGCCCGAAAACTGCACTATCAGAACGAAGAATATAAACAGATACGGCTTCAACCGTCTTGGTATGTAATTCGGGACTTCCGGTATATCAAACGGTCCCGACGGAGCATGCCAATCTGCCATATCAATACTTCACACTACATTCTACATTCATTCCGGCACGCAGCTTAGTCATATCCTCGGGTTTGTTGTCGGCACTGAATTCGATTCTGACAGGCACCCGCTGACGTACTTTTACAAAATTGCCTGCCGAATTGTCCTGTGGCAATAATGACAGCGATGCGCCCGTGGCAGTTGAAATGGACTTTACCTTGCCGCTGAATGTCACTCCGGGGATAGCATCTACCTTTATCTCGACATCACTGTCCGGCTCAATGTGTTGGAGTGGAGTTTCTTTATAGCTGGCTGTAATCCAAATATCCTGTGAATCAACAACGTCAAGCAGTGTCTGACCTGGCTGTACGAGTTGTCCTACCTGAATCTCCTTCCGGGATGTGTAGCCGTCGCACGGAGCGGTAATTACCGTATAACTCAAATTTAATTCCGCAGTCTCAAGCAATACTTTTGCCAGTTCTATCCCGGCTTCCGACTGTGATATGCGCTCACGGTTAATATCAACGACCGCCGAAGTTGCAGAGCGTTGGCGTGCCAGCATTCCATAGCGGGCTTTCTTGGCTTCAAAATCTGTCTTTACTCCGTCATACTGCTGGCGCGTGACGGCATCCTGTTCCAGCAGTTTTTCATGACGCGCGAGGTCTGTAGCAGCCATTTCCATAAGCACCTTAGCCTCGGCAATCGAGGCATCGCTGACGGCTACATTGGCTGAAGCTGAAGTTACCGAGCGGTCGGCAACATCGCGTCCTGCAAGGGCATTCTGATAATCTGCCTGTGCACGCGCCACGTTCAGACGCATATCGGCATCGTCAATAATTATTAGGGTATCACCCTTTTTCACCTGCTCATACTCGTTGAAGCGGATTTCCTTGATATAGCCCTGCACACGGCTGTTTACAGGAACTATCTGTTGTCGCACCTGTGCGTTGTCAGTAAATTCTACATTTCCAAGGTGAACGAACCGTGAGCCAACCCAGATAGCGGCTGCGGCGATTATTGCGACTGTGAGGATATAGGAGAGTGTCTTTTTACTGCGATGTTTCATATTTTTCCGGTGGTGAACAAGAGTTTATAATAATAGTAGATGATGTTGATGCGGGCGTTCACGAGCTGCTGCTCCGCATCGAGTTTTGAATTGGCGGCATCAAGCATATCCGTAATAAGAGCCATATCGGCGGAATAGCGAGTCGAGGTGGTTCGGTAGTTACGCTCCGCAAGTTCCACACTTTTCTGTTGTGTCTTCAGCTCCTCGTATGCTTCGAGATAACGAACGTGATCGGCGTTGACAGCCAGTGTCACATTTTCACGTGTCGCATCGAGTTGTTCGAGTGCTTTTTTTGTTGCCATACGACTCTTGGACAGCGACTTGTTGCTTTTGTAGAGCGAAGAAATGTTATAGTTTATACCGACTCCGACATACCAGTAACTTAGATTACGGTTGATAGGAGGTACCTCCACAAGAATAGGACCGTCGATGCTCCAGCCCGCTTGCAGTCCTATCTTTGGCAGACGTTCCGATCGTACGAGAGATTCCGCCTTCCGGCTTATATCCACCCCTGTTCGTGCGAGGCTCAGTGAAGGTGAGTTTGTTTCTGCCTCGGTTTGCCACCATGTTATACCTTCCTTCGGTATTGAGCGTGTAAGAATAGTGCTGTCCGGGACGATTATAGTACTGTCAGGAAGTCCGGCGGTTGTGACAAGATTGGTATTGAGAATGTCGATTGTATTGTTGATTTTGACGAGTTGCAACTCAAGATTGGAAACAAGCAGCTCATATCTTGTGATGTCGTTCTGCAATACCGTACCCTGTTCATATCTCGCCCTCATATCCTGAAGCACCTTATGGGCGGCGGTGATGTTTCCTTCTACGACACGTCTCAAATTATTGTACTTGTAGATGTCAAGATAAAAACCGGTAAGCTGGAAGCGGATATTGTCACGTTGAAAATCCGTGGCAAATCTTTCGGATGTGGATTTCAGTTCGGCAAGTTCTATGGCACTCGTTACCGCCCCGCCGGTATAGATCGGTTGGGTGATATTGATAGACAGAGCATTTCCGAAATGCGGAATCGGAGCTTTCTGATAATCGCTGAAGTCACGTCTGGTGGTGAAACCGTCTCCTATATAACTAAAAGATAGCGAGGCGTTAATGTCGGGCAGCCGACCTGAACGGGCAACACTGATTTCTCGTTCAGCCTCAGACCGGGCGGTGATTGAGGGGCGGAGTTGCGCGCTATTGGCTTCAGCGGCTTCAAAAATATCTTCAAGGGTTACAACCGATTGACCGTAAGCACACACTCCACCGCTCGACAGGACTATTGGCAGTAATCCTGTGAGCAATCGAAGATTGTTCATAATAAGAAGTTAGAAAATTAATAGATGATTAATCTCAGACTATGCGACTGAGAAAGACTCGTTTACATGCAAGTCTGAACCGGAGCTGTGCTTTTCCAGTGTTCAAGATATCCCCAGTTGGTCACTCTCGGGGAGGATGTTTCATTATTTACTGATATACGGTTCATTTAGAAGCAACTCTTTGTGAATTGCGCTGCAAAATTACAAAAAAAATGAGATTTTATGACTTTAGAGACTGATATATTTGTCTCCAATCACGCGTGTTAGGGGGGGTAATAACTACAAGCCACCTCAACGCCTTGTGAGGATGAGACTGGGAATAGCTCCACCGGATTTCTGTCATTATTCCCGGTGTCGTATTAGATGCATACAAAAGAAAAGCAGTCAGACTTTTATCTAACCGCTTGATTTTCTTGTGATCCGCCTGGAGCCGGATAATATCGCCTTAACTAAGTAGTGTTCAGAATAT
>CAMWUZ010000183.1 GCA_947177595.1 uncultured Porphyromonadaceae bacterium
ATTGCCATCACCGTGCCCACCAGTCTTCCTGACGAGAAGATGCCGCTGCCGGGGGATATGATTTTCCAGAGGGTGAGCAGCAGACTCACCACCATAAACCATTTGAGTGGCATAAACGCGGCTCCGGCTATGCGGTCGAGGATGCTAAGTTTCACGGCATAAGTGGCTTTTCTCAGAAATCCGGCAATGAGCCATACACCGAGCCACACCACGGCAAAAAGGAGTCCGTAGCCGAGCACCTGCGCCGAATATACGGTCATGGAGGATGCAGCAGGATCATCCGCACCTAAAAAGCGGGCGACAACCGATGCCGCCAACGGTCCCGCGGCACGACAGGCAATAACGCCTGCCGCAACCGCCACCACGGATGCAAGCTGCTTGATGGCTCCTTTGCGGTAGCCGAGTATGGCTCCTCCGGCAAGGAGAATAATGAATATGATATCCAATATACCCATTCTTCTGCAAAAATAATGAATAAATATGGAATTAGCTAATCGGGGGATGGGGAGGAGAGAGTCGATAGTCATTAGTTGAACGCCACACCCAACTAACCGACTAACGACTACCCCGACTTACTGACTACCCCACTGTACGGTGTGGGAGTGGAAGAGAAAAGCCCCGGGGAGATGGTCTCCTCGGGGCTTCACCCATTTATTAACCTAATTATTGGGAATGACGCTGTATCATAGCGTCTTTTTTCAAAAAAGAGGTGATTCACGAGGAATCACCTCCAATTCCAGAGACATCCGTTTCACAACGTCTGCCAGTGTCTATGTACTAATCTTAATTATGCGAATTTAGTTCCAGTTTGCAATCATAGTTGCACCCACATTGCCTTCTACGGGCCATCCGGGGTTCTGGACAATCTTTGAGGTAGAAATATCGTTTTTATCTACACTTGCATTCACGAACGCGTCATGACCAATCGGAGAAAGATAATGAGCAGGGGTGAATTTCAGACCATCCCAAACAAGGTTATCAACCTTAGACACCTGGAAAGGACGCACGTAGGGGCTGTTTGCCTCCGGAGACATATTGCCTCGTCCGCTCTCAGGGCTAACAAAAGCAGGAAGGAAAACCTTATCGCCGTTTTCATCCGTCTCAGTGAAGCACATATCGCTGTTGGGATCTGCATATACAGTACCCCAATATTTCATACCTTCAATCTGATAGGGAGTGGTGATCATCTGATCCAGTGCACGCCAACGACGGATATCATTAAGACGCAAACCTTCTCCAATGAGCTCGTTGCGACGTTCACGACGAACGTTGTAGAGTGTGGGGCTCACCAGTTTATTGGCAGAGTATGCGCCCCAGTCGCCTTCAGCCTCTTTAGCCATCTGAGTTGCAGCGATTGTCTTTGTGTAGTCCTCATCAACCTTCGCGCGTTTGCGGAGTGCACGCCAATATGAATCTGCAGTGGCATCTACATTACCATTGTTTGCTTCTACGCAAGCTTCCATATAGTTAAGGAGTGCTTCAGCGGCACGGAAAACAATAGATGCTGTAGTGGTCTGTAGATTCATGTTAGCCTGCTTGAAGTCATAATCCTGACCTTTTTTAACGGCATATCCTGTAGGACATGCGGTAAGATCCTGACGACTAAGCACATTGCTGATGTTATAGTATCTCGGAGTCATACCATCAGTACCAAGGCTCATGATTGAGTTATCACCTTTTGTAAAGATGACGATACGTGAGTCACGATCCTTAAGCGATGCCGAAACACCGTTGTTTTCCCAATCCGGATCATACCCGGAGGCTGCATCGTAAATAGGAAGACCATTCTTCATAAGGAAGCTATTAACGAGACCACGTGTCCATCCAGTACCGCCTGCGTTCTGCTGGAACTGGTTCTGGATCTGAGTAACCTGACCTGCAGTCTTATCATAGCTCTTAAAAAGAAGTACCTCACTGTATGCGCTCGGATCCACGCAGCAGAACATATAGTAGTAGGGGTTATCAACCGTGAATCCCTCACCCATACCTTCAATAGTGCCGGTATTCTGAACAAGATTGTTTACAAACTTGTCACCGACCACCTTGGCGCTCTTCATAGCCTCATCAAGGAAGTATTTGGATTCAGTAGCGCAGTCAAGGTCAGACGGAACCATAGGAGTACCGTTGAAATATTTCAACCAGGTACCTTCAAAGAGAGCCACACGGCTACGGAATAGGTTCGCACAGTCTTTATTCAGTCCGTTTGCTCCGTAAGAAGATGTTTCAGGCAAGAATTCGATAGCCTTGTCCAACTGCTCAAGGATATAACGAGCCACCTTGTTGCGGGGCTGACGGACAGAGGCATCAAGAAGGAGTTCCTTATCCTCAGAGAGAACCCCGTCAATGATAGGATAATCACCAACGGCGCTATAATAGCTCCAATAAGAATAGGCAAGGAAAAAATATGCTTCACCTATAGCCTGTCTTACCTCACTTTCGTTGCCTGAGATATTTCCAGCCTCATACTCCGGAAGAGCAAATGAGAAGAAATAATTAAGACGACGGATATTAGAGAAATCCCAGTTAGCAACATCATTGCTTGTTCTCCATTCACCGGGCACCCAACGAACAGATGCCGACATTTCAACCTGGTTATCTGTACCATTATCGGAACTGAATGTTCCAAGACGATACATATAACTGCTATGTGTAGGGAACAGACCGTAGAAATTGATTGTATAGGATTTCAGGTTATCTGCAGTGTTAAAGAAGTTTTCCGGTATAAGCTTGTCCGGCGGTGTCTCATTAAGAAAATCGCTACATGCTGTGAGACCAATCACTGCTGTGCCGAGCATCAAGCCTTTGATATATTTATTCATATTATCTCTAAATTTAGAAGGTTACATTAAGACCAACTGAGAATACTTTTGAGATAGGATAAACCTTACCATATCCGTAAGCCTGGCTATATGCCTCAATCAGCTCGGGGTCACCTGTCTTAGTAAAGTCGGTAATGGTGAAGAGATTTTCACCCGATAGGAAAATTCGAAGATTTTCAATGTAAGCTTTGCGTGTGATATTCTGAGGAACGGTATAACCGATAGTCAGGTTTTTCAGACGACCGTAAGCAGCATTCTGCAGATATCTGGTCTGTGTCTGGATATTGCTTGCTCCTGAGAATTTTGGACGAGGATAATAAGCATTTACATTGGGACCGAGGGGACTGTCAGTATCTTCCGCACGGAAATAGTCGGTGTGAGCCTTAAGACCTACAGCCTGCCAGAATCCTTGGTTACATGCGCCCCAGAATACATTACCTCCGGCATTGTAATCACGTTTCAGGATGCCCTGGAAGAAAACCTTGAGATCAAATCCTTTCCACTGAGCGTCAAGGTTAAGACCGAAGCTGTAGCGTGGTGTGCTATTACCGATGATACTTACATCTCCGTGATCCTTCAGAGTATATTCTCCAGTTGAGATGATACCGTCGCCATCAAGGTCGGCATACATGATATCACCGGCTCTCCAACCGGTGCCAAGCTGGTTCTGACCTTTGCCAGCCATTGATTCATCCCATTTACCTTCTTCAGGATGTGCTGCGAGGTAAGCTTTGCGGTTAGCATCAAGAGCAGCGAGGTGTGCATCCATCTCAGCATCGGTTTTCGCTATACCGATAGTAGTATAACCCCATATTTCACCATACTTACGGCCACTGTAATATTTACTCAATGATTTGTTTTCATTGGGATATTCATCCACGGTAATTGTATGATCATAGAGATTTGCTGTAATACCATAGTTGAATTCACCGATACGGTCGCGCCAGCTGATAGTGAGCTCCCAACCTCTGGATGTCATCGAGAGGTTGTTCACGTTAGGAACGCTAGCACCGAGTACATTAGGAAGAACTTCTCCAGGACCTACCATATCAATTGTCTTACGGTTATAGTAGTCAATTGTTCCTGTGAAGCGGTTGTTGAACATACCCCAGTCGAGACCGATGTCCCAGGTGCGGTTTTTCTCCCATGTAAGAGAAGAAGCCACAAGACCGGGCATGGATGATACAGTCTGATGAGCATTATTAACAAGCCAAGCAGAGCTATTGGGAGAGAAGCCCATAGCCACGTATGTGGGATACCAGCTGTCGGTGTTCTGGTTACCGAGTTTACCCCAAGAGTAGCGCACTTTCAAAGTGTTCAGCCATCTGTTGGCATTTTCCATGAAAGACTCACGAGCCACATTCCAGCCGAGTGAGAATGAGGGGCTTGTTGTCCAGCGGCTTCCGCTGCGGAAACGTGAAGAACCATCATAACGGATATTACCTTCTACAAGGTATTTGCC
>CAMWUZ010000184.1 GCA_947177595.1 uncultured Porphyromonadaceae bacterium
CACTTCATTCACAATATCCTCCAGAGTAGGCATCCCGGGATATCTGTCAAGATATTTTTCCAAATCCAGAGACTCCAACCGGGCCCGGCCTCTTATCAGAGCTGTTGCCTCAACACCGCAATCATGAGCCATTCTTTCGACCAACTGGTAACGCTCCGGATGCACTCCGGTAGCATCAAGAGGATTACTTCCACCATTTATACGCAGGAACGGCGCACACTGTTCGAAAGTCTTTTTACCCATCCGTGCCACTCCCAAAAGGTCATTTCTTGTATCAAACCTGCCTTTTTCATTCCTCATAGCCACGATATTTCCGGCAAGAGACGGACCGATTCCTGATACTCTTGAGAGCAGTTCAACGGATGCGGTGTTGACATCCACACCTACAGCATTGACACAATGCTCTACTGTAAAATCAAGCGCATTTCTCAGAGCATTCTGATCAACATCGTGCTGATATTGCCCTACACCAATTGACTTAGGGTCTATCTTAACAAGCTCTGAAAGTGGATCGAGCAAACGGCGCGCTATTGAAACAGCACCTCTTAGAGTAATATCCAAATCGGGAAATTCCCGACGAGCGGTGTCGGATGCGGAATATATGCTTGCACCGCTTTCACTCACAAGAGTAACCGATACCTGCCGGGGAAAAGTGACATCCCTCAGAAACGCCATGGTTTCCCTGGAGGCAGTTCCGTCACCGACCGCAATCACATCGATACCACAGCGACCAACCATATTGCAAAGTATGTCTGCGGCACCATAAAGATCATTGACCGGAGCGCATGGATATACGACTTCAGTTGCCATCAAACCGCCCTGTTCATCAATACATGCCACCTTGCATCCGTTTTTAAATCCCGGATCAATGCCCATAACTCTCTTACGCCCAAGCGGCTGAGCCATTAACAGCTGTTCAACATTGTCAGCAAACACTGAAATAGCTGCTGTATCAGCCCTTTCCTTGGATGAAGCGGCTACTTCGGTTTCTATCGCGGGACGCAGAAGTCTCTTATAACCGTCCCGCACCGCATCTCTCACTATTTCGGCACATTCGGGAGTTGCTCCGGGACGCACAAACATTCTGCTCAGTCGCTCAATCATCTCATCATCCTCGATATTGATCGACACCCTGAGGAGTCCGAGCTGCTCACCTCTCCTAATGGCAAGATAATGGTGAGAATTTGCGAGACGCAACGGTTTGCTATAGTCAAAGTAGTTTCTGAAATTTTCTCCCTCTGCTTCTTTTCCTTTAACAACCTTTGCTTCAAGTACCGCACTTCTTGCAAACTTTGCTCTTACGAGATTTCTCGCTTTTTCACTTTCACTCACCCACTCTGCTATGATATCAGATGCCCCGGCAATTGCCTCATTGACATCTTTTATCTCACCTTTAATATATTTTGCAGCAGACTGAGAAGGATTTGCAAGTTTCTGTGCCATTATCAGTTTTGCGAGCGGTTCAAGTCCGTTTTCTCTTGCAGCAGTCGCCTTACTTCTTCTACGGGGTTTATATGGCAGATAAATATCCTCAATCTCAGCCGGGTCAAGCGAACCGGCGAGTCTGAGGGCGAGTTCATCGGTCAGCACACCCTGACGGGAAAGCGCCTCAGCCACAAATTCTTTTCTCTTTTCCAATTCCTCAAGTGCTGCCGCATTATTGCGTATATTCTGAAGCGCCACTTCATCAAGCGACCCGGTAGCTTCTTTTCTATATCTCGCAATGAACGGGATTGTAGCTCCGTCTTCAAACAAACGTAGAATAGCTGCAACATTTTTGCGAGGATAATTTAATTTGTTACTAATAATTTGTGCGGTATCGAGAGCCATACTTTAATTAGTGATGAATTAAGCGGTTTTCTTTTTAAGAGTTATAACAGTAATTTCAGGTGTCGCTCCCAATCTCATGGGTATTCCGACAGTGCCCGATCCTATATTGACATAAAGAGTCTTTTTATTATCCGGTGAAAAATATAGTCCACCCCATGTTTTATAGCGGAAAACAGCCGGAGATAATCCGAAGACTTCAATCTGCATGGCATGGGTGTGTCCGCTCAACGAAAGGTCAATCTTAGCTGCTGAATTTCCCGCTATCGAGTCTAACCAATGGGCAGGGTTATGGGTGAGAAGAATCTTCACATTGCTATCGGTTATATCGGGATAGGAAGAAGTAAGAGACCCATAGGATTTAAATGGCGGGTCACCTATATTCTCAACTCCAATGATAGCTATGGAATCGTTACCATTTTTTATATAGCGATAATCGTTGAGAAGCAATTGCCAACCCATATCTTTCTGCAACTTGTAAAGAAGCTGCATATTTCCCGCCTTTGCATTATCGTCAAACCAGGTGGAATAATCGCCATAGTCATGATTACCAAGAATAGAAACAACTCCATCAGGAGCTTCAAGACCCGAAAGGATACCGGTAAAAGGCAATAACTCATCAGAACGCCGATTGACAATATCGCCTGTAAATACGATTAAATCAGGGTCGGTCGAATTAATCCTGTCAACAAGTCTTGAAATAAAAGAAGTGTCATTCCTAAAAGAGCCGGTGTGTAAGTCTGAGAATTGGGTAATCGTATATCCGTCAAAATTGTCAGGGAGATCTGCAATCTCAACCGTAATCTCATTTACCTGAATGCGATACCTATTTATAAGCGCACCCCACCACATGGCAAGGAATGCGGCAGTTCCGACAAAAACTCCTAAAACCGACAGCCACTTGATTCTTCTGCGGCAAAAGATTACCGGTACAGATGCCAAAAGGTCAAAGATTACAAAGAGATATTTGACAATATATACCGACACATAACCGAAAAGGAGCCACATTACCCAAAGTAATGTATCTTCGGAACCACCTTTACGCGGCAGACATACTATTACCGCCAACAGAATATACAGCACAACTGCTGTTACAAGCTGAATCCTTGCCGGACGTTTAGTAGAAAATCGATTTTTGAGTACCTTATATATATAGGCATCCGCGCCCACATTAACGAGCACCAGAAAAAGCATTCCTAAAAAAGGGAGTCTCATTTACTTTATTAAACTTTCTAATCTTTCACCGGAATATCACCGGTTGCTTTCAGACAAACGAGAGAACTTGCAGTGGTCTTATTCTTCAGAGGGTTTGCATACATTATAAGCATCATCTCCTTCATATATGCCCTGTCATCGGCTGAGATATCCGGCAAATCAACCTTATCAAGCTGATGCTCCACATATTCCTCAAAACCGGTCTTTTCTTCCCGAGTATATTCTTTTTTGAACGTATCTACCTTGTGGAGAAGATCGTACGCCACATAATTAATGGGATAAATCTTGTAGCCGCAATGAATATCGCAATCAATTATCGCGCACACACGCTTGACGACCTCAGCCCTGTCTGTATCATCAGCAAGCGGTTCAATAGCAGGATTGATACATTTCCCAATTTCAAAATGCACTCTGCCTTTAGGCTGAAGTAGTCCGGTTTCCATACTCAGAAGGTCATCATGAGGCGACTTCTTGAATTCCGGATTGATCTTCTTCATCAGAAACTCTTTTGCCTTGAGATAGTCATTAGGATCATATTCATAGGTTATAGACACCGGCATGAGATTGATGGGCAGAAGATTACGGACAATCGTGCCGTCACCGTCAAGAGCAAGCATTTTTACAAGACTCTCCTGAGTAACGTCATTAGAATCCTTGGCTCTGCCCTCGCGTTGAGCTATCCACACACTTTCCTTTTTCCGAGTAATCGCGTAGCGAATGTATGCCGACAGTTGTTTCGCCGCCTCAAGAGCCTTTATCATACGTAAGTTTCTCTTCACAATAAAGCTCTTGTTGAGTTTTACCAGATCGGTAATCCAGTTGTAAATCAAAAGATTATTACCTATAGCAATTTCCGAAGTAGGTAAATCGTTTCTGAGAAAACAAAGATTAAGGAAAGATGCATCGAGAACAATATCACGATGATTTGAAATATAAGTATAGGCTTTTGATGAATCTACGTTTTCAAGTCCGCTCACAGTAATTCCGGAAGTGGTTTTCTTTGCAAGCATTTCAAGAAAAGGATACATTACCTTTGTCTGGAATGTGCGTTTATCAGGTATTTCAAGCAGAGTCTTGACAAAATCATCAAAATCAACCTGTGGCATAACATAGCGCACCGCATGCTCAAATCCGGGCTCTTTGACGAGCGCAGACATCTTTTCTGCAAATTCGGAATCATCAAACGGAGCTATATCCCTGAAATCTTGTTCACTGCTCATATTTATATATAC
>CAMWUZ010000185.1 GCA_947177595.1 uncultured Porphyromonadaceae bacterium
TAAAGGTGCAGATAGGCCTGAACGTGGCAAGCAACGAAGTTGGGGGTGGTCACCAGATAAGTCGAGCGGATGGGCTCGTCGCCGAAGCGCAGGTGAGAGCAGGTGAAACCGCCGCTCTTCTTCGAGTCGTAAGCGAAGTAGGCCTGGCAATATTTATTGGTGTTGTCACCGATAATCTTGACAGAGTTTTTGTTTGCACCTACAGTTCCGTCCGCGCCGAGACCGTAGAATTTAGCCTCAAACATCTTGTCGTTGAGCACGATGGGTGCAACGGGGGGGAGAGATGTGAAAGTCACATCGTCTATGATGCCGAGAGTAAAGTGGTCTTTCGGTTCGGGAAGTGCGAGGTTTTCGAAAACCGAGATGATTTCGGCGGGAGTTGTGTCCTTTGACGCGAGACCGAAACGACCTGCAACGATAGCGGGTGCGTTTTCAACACCTTTGTATGCTTCGCAAACATCAAGGTAGAGGGGTTCGCCGGGGGCACCGGGCTCTTTTGTGCGGTCAAGCACCGCTATGCGCTTTGCAGTAGCGGGTATAGCTGCGAGAAGGTGTTTTGCAGAGAATGGACGATAGAGATGCACAGCAACGAGACCCACCTTTTCGCCTTTTGAGCGGAGGTAGTCGACAGCTTCCTGAGCAGCCATGCAGCCTGAACCCATAGCGATGATAACGCGGTCGGCTTGGGGATCACCATAGTAGTCGAAGAGGTGATATTCTCTACCGGTGATTTCAGAAATCTTGCCCATGTAGTATTCCACGATTTCGGGCACTGCGCTGTAGTAGTTGTTGCAGGCTTCACGGTGCTGGAAGAATACATCGCTGTTTTCAGCCATACCGCGTGCAACGGGAGCATCGGGATTGAGCGCTCTCTCTCTGAACTCGGCAACAGCCTCACGGTCGAGGAGGGGAGCGAGATCTTCCTGCTCGAGCATTTCGATTTTCTGAATTTCGTGAGAGGTGCGGAATCCGTCAAAGAAATTGACGAAAGGCACGCGGCTCTTGATTGTAGCGAGGTGTGCTACAGCAGCGAGATCCATGACCTCCTGAACAGAGCCTTCTGCAAGCATGGCGCAACCTGTCTGGCGGGTAGCCATAACGTCCTGATGGTCGCCGAAAATACTGAGCGCATGAGAGGCGATGGTACGTGCACTAACATGGAACACGCAGGGAAGAAGCTCACCGGCGATCTTATACATGTTCGGAATCATAAGCAGCAGACCCTGAGATGCTGTATAGGTAGTGGTCAGGGCACCCGCCTGAAGGGAGCCATGTACCGCTCCGGCAGCACCGCCTTCACTCTGCATTTCCTGAACGAGCACTGTCTCGCCAAAGATGTTCTTACGTCCGGCAGCAGCCCATTCGTCCACATATTCAGCCATTGTGGAGGACGGGGTGATGGGATAGATAGCGGCAACCTCCGTGAACATATACGAGATATGCGCAGCAGCCTGGTTACCGTCACAGGTCAAGAATTTCTTTTCCTTACTCATAAAATGTAATCTATTTAGATTGGTATAGAATTTTTGCGAAGTTACGAATTTATCCGAATAGAAATATTAATAAGGAGGGATATTTTTTTGAAACAGCAAATATGTTGTAAAGCATAGTTTGTTCGGTTTAGGATGTTTTTCACCGTTTTTGTGTGATACCGCTCCCGATTTATGGTAACAAGAAGATAAATCCGCGCACGAGTATGTTAAATAATTCTAAATAGATGCGGCGTGTGGTTGCTGTATCGCGAAATATGATTACTTTTGTGTGTGTGTTTTTCATAGTATTAGATTAAGATAAAGGTTTAAGGAAAAGAGGTGTCGTGAGATAGCTCTTTTTTTTATTTCTTTTTTTGTATAATTTTGTGGGTAAACCTCGCCTAATCCGAGGATAGGATTATATGAAAGTTCTCAGGATTTACCCCTCAAGTATAAATGAACTCCATATCAGTGAAGCTGCAGACGCTTTGCGTAGCGGACACCTTATTATATATCCCACCGATACATTGTATGCCATCGCTTGCTCAGCGCTCAATCAGGGTGCTATCGAGCGGTTGTGTCATCTCAAGGGCATCAATCCGCAGAAAGAATCATTGTCTATCGTTTGCTCGGATATATCTCAGGCAAGCGAATATGCAAGGATTGACAATAAGGCGTTTCGACTGCTAAAGGATAATCTGCCGGGCGCTTTTACATTCATTTTACCGGCGGCAACAACGCTTCCCAAGATTTTTAAGGGCAGAAAAACGGTAGGGGTGCGCGTTCCGGCAAATGCGATAGCGACAGCTCTTGCCAATGAGCTGGGTAATCCGCTTCTCACTACATCGGTGCAGCCGGATAGTGACGGTTCACAAGAGTCGGTGAGCAACCCTGATTGCGTTGCTCTCAACTATTCTGATAAGGTTGAACTGATGATTGACGGAGGAGATGTGCCGGGAGTCCCGTCAACCATTGTCGATGTTACTGACAGCTCCTCACCTGAAATTATAAGGGAAGGAGCGGGAATATTATGATACAGACAAAATAAACGCGAGATTATGGCTATAGTTTTACCACCGAGGAAAGACGGTTCAGCAGGTACTATCGAATCCGATACAGGTCGCCTTATTATTATAGGTGCAAACGGCACGGGTAAGAGCCGTTTCACTGCAGCTTTGCAGAACGAGTTTGGTGAGCGGGCGTTTCGTTTGTCTGCACTGAGAGGACTATATGGCACGAGTGAGGATTCTCCGCTTAAAGAATTATTTGACAAGTCATTTGGCAAATCGGCGTTCAAACCTCAGTCGGCTAACGAGATAGATACCTTACTTGCACTCCTCATGCACGATGAGATGCTCAATCTCATCAATTATAAGACTGAACTGACTTTGAATCCGGATGCCAAACTGCATAGAACAAAGTTAGATATAATAGCGAGAGAGTGGAAAGAACTCTTTCCGGACAATAATATATTGGTGGAGAGCGGCAAGTTTCTTTTCAGCCGTGGGGAAGACCCGCGAAGCTATTCGGCACTGAAACTGAGTGACGGTGAGAAAGCTGCTATCTATTATCTCGCCGCGGTGATGTATGCGCCTAAACACGGAGCTATTTTCATTGACAGCCCCGAAATGTTCATGCATCCCTCTATCATGCAGAATCTTTGGAACAGGATAGAGAACCTGCGCTCTGACTGTCTGTTTGTGTTCACTACCCATGATCTCGAATTTGCCTCTCAAAGTCAGGATTCCACAGTGGTATGGGTAAGGGATTATGATGCCGCAAGTGTTACCTGGGATTATGACATCCTTCCTAAGCAGGATGGCATGAGCGATGAGGTATATATGGCGATTATCGGTGCGCGCAAGCCTGTATTGTTTATTGAGGGTGACGGTGTTCACTCCATTGATGCCAAGCTATATCCTCTTGTGTTTTCTGAATATACGGTGAAGTCACTCGGCAGTTGCAATAAAGTGATAGAGGCGACCCGTACTTTCAATGACCTAAACGCTTTTCATCATCTTGATTCTTTCGGCATAGTGGACCGTGATCGCCGTGACGCTCATGAAGTAGAGTATCTGAGAGGAAAAAAGGTGATGGTGCCCGAGGTAGCCGAGATAGAGAATATCATGATGCTCGAAGAGGTGATTAAGGCGGTAGCGGCGTCAAGAGGCAAGGATGAGAGCAAAGTTTTTGACAAGGTAAAACGATCCGTGATATCTCAGTTTCGCCACGATTTGCGCCAGCAGGCTCTTATGCATACCCGCCACAGGGTGAAGCGCACAGTCGAATACCGTATTGACGGTAGGTTTAACAATATCAATCTCTTTGAGCAGCATATAGCATCGCTGGTAGATGAAATAAATCCCCGCGGACTCTATGAGGGTTTCTGCCGGGAGTTTCGCAGATATGTGGATACTGAAGACTATGCGGGGGTGCTGAAGGTGTATAACCAGAAATCGATGATTCCGGGCAGCAATGTGGCGGCGCTATGCGGTTTGAAGAATAAAGATGAGTACATAAGAACCGTGATAAATCTGCTTAAAGGTAATTCTATCTACGGGGATAGGATTCGGGGTGCTGTGAAAGGATGCTTCAACCGCAAGGAGATGAAAAAGAGTAAAATAGATTCCGATGAAGATGAAATCGATTAAATATTGGATAGAGGCGATGCGATTGCGCACTCTTCCGGTTTCGCTTGCGGGTGTAGTTCTTGGCACAGGTTATGCTCTTGAGATCGGATGTGTGAGATGGACAGCCGTTGCACTCTGTTTTGCTGTTGCGC
>CAMWUZ010000186.1 GCA_947177595.1 uncultured Porphyromonadaceae bacterium
TAGCAGCTATATCGGGATTTTTGACAAGATTGATGACCGGTATGTCCTGCTTCTCCCGTTTGATTTTCTTGTCGGCGGGATTTAGAGGCGCGTAATCGGCAACGGCGGCACACATTACGGCGATATCACTGTCAGGGAAGAATTTTTTACATTCGGCAAGCATCTGATTGGCAGATTCCACAGATACAACTGTTACGCCATGTTCTAAGGGACGTACAGAAACCGGTCCGCTTACAAGAATCACATCAGCCCCACGACGGGCTGCCTCATCTGCAATTGCATAACCCATTTTACCGGATGAATAGTTGCCGATAAATCTGACCGGATCAATCTTCTCATATGTAGGACCGGCTGTGACAAGCACTTTTTTGCCTTTAAGGGTCTGCGATTTTGCGAAGTATTTCTGGAGCTCAGCAACTATGATTTCAGGTTCCTGCATCCTGCCTTTGCCAACAAGATGACTTGCAAGTTCGCCGGAAGCAGGCTCGATGATATGGTTTCCGTAGCTGCGGAGCTTTTCGATATTGGCGGTAGTGGAGGGGTGTGCCATCATGTCAAGATCCATAGCCGGAGCGACAAACACAGGAGCCTTGGCGCTCAGGTAAGATGTGACAAGCATATTGTCAGCCACTCCGTTTGCCATCTTGGCTATGGTGCAAGCGGTTGCCGGAGCGATAATCATAGCGTCCGCCCACAGCCCGAGATCAACATGACTGTGCCATTCACCTGTATTGGCGGTGAAGAATTCACTGATGACGGGATTGCCGGTGAGTGCCGAGAGTGTAACGGGAGTGATAAATTCTTTGGCGGAGGGTGTCATGATAACCTGAACCTCAGCTCCGGCTTTTATCAATAAACGAGCAAGCACCGCTGACTTATAAGCAGCGATGCCTCCTGTTATTCCTAGAATAATATGTTTGCCGTCAAGCATTCTTATGGTCTTTTTTTATTTTCCTGATTCTGTTATATATCGCAGTAAATGAGTCTTTGGTATTTTGTGCAAAGTCACCGTTTAGAATCCATGAATAGTAGCTGGGGTCTCTGAGAAGCACTTCTTCAGCCAATTTTCCCTTGTATTTGCCGAAATTGATAATCTCGCGCTTATTGTCATCGTAAATGAGACGTCCCATGAAATCAACGTTTCTTGTGTGACTTGAATAGTCGCTGAGAAAAGAGATGTCATTTTCGAGGTCGGGATATTTGTCAAGTTGAGACTTGAGCACTTCGTAAGTGGCTCTGATGTCGGCATTAGCGGAATGAGCTCCCTCCAAATCCTTGCTGCAGTAAAACCTATATGCGGCAATGAGGTTGCGGGGTTCCTTTTTGTGGAAAATAGTCTGCACATCAACAAATTTCACCTCTGTGAAGTCAAATTTGACGCCTGCTCTCTGAAACTCCTGATCAAGCATAGGCACATCAAACCTGTTGGAATTGAATCCTCCGATGTCGCAACCGGTGAAAATATCGGCGAGAGAATGAGCCACCTGAGAGAACTTTGGCTCATCTGCCACATCCTCATCTGTGATGCCGTGCACGGCAGTTGCTTCAGCCGGTATTTTCCTCTCGGGATTAATTCTGCGTGTGCGCTCTAATTCAGTGCCATCAGGATTGACCTTTATCAAGGATATTTCAACAATCCTGTCGTTGAGAATATCCGTGCCGGTTGTTTCCAGATCAAAGAATATGATGGGTCTGTTGAGTTTCAGATTCATAGGTGATGTACGTTGCGTTATTATTCAACGATGTTCATGGGCATGAGCAAAATGAGTAGCTCAGAATCCGGTTCGTTCTCAGCGGGCACACAAACAGCGGGGTGGCTGGCGTCCGAGAGTTTCATAATCACATCTGTTGTGGATATAGTAGAGAATATTTCAATGAGGAAAGGTGCTCCAAAACCAATCATCAGTTCATTGCCTGAATATGAGCAGGGCACAGATTCCCAACCGCTTGTGCCGTAGCTGTTGTCACGCGCCCTGAGGGTGAGGGTGTCAGGGGTGAGTTTGAATTTGATGAGTCCGTTGCCGCAATCACCGAAAACACCGACACGGCGCACGGCAGTGAGGAATGACAGGCGGTCAACAGTGAGCGCGTAGGGGTTGTTTTCAGGAATAACGCGGTCGTAGGGAGGGAATGCGCCTTTGATCTGGCGGCAGTCGAAAGTGAATGAGGGTGAATTGAATTTCACGCTCTTTTCAGAAATGGTGATTTCAATCTCATCTTCCTTGCCAAAAACATTTTTGATAACGGTTGCGGGCTTGAGAGGGAGGATGAACGAGCACTCGGCACCGGGCTTGATTAAGGAGTTGGTGTATTTTACGAGCTTGCGTGTGTCGGTTGCCACGAATATGATTTTGTCTGGCTTTACATCCCACAGGATACCCATCATCTGTGGGCGAAGCTCATCGGTACCTACTGCGAAGATAGTGTTTTCGATGCCTTTCATCACTAATTCCGCCGGCATGGTGAATGAAATTGTCTCTCCTTCTTCAGCCTCGGATGTAGAGGGATATTCAAGACCGGTGATAGCCACAGTGTTGTAAAGACCGTTAGGATATGAAATTTTAACTTCCAGATTATCATCGTCTATTTCAAAAGTGATACCTTGGTCGGGCATTTCTTTGAGCAGGTCAACAATTCTGCGGGCATCAAGGCAGAATGAACCGTTGCCCTCGGCTCCGGTAACGGGAAGACGACCTATAAGGCTGTTTTCCATATCGGATGCTTTGACGGTGAGAATATCTCCTTCAAGAGTAAAGAGGAAATTATTGAGAATAGTCAAGGCATTCTTGGAGTTGATAACCTTGCTGACAGCTGAAACATAGCTGTGGAGTGTTTTACTGGGTACGTTAAATTTCATATCTGCGATTACTTTGTTTTTTTCTTACTAAAAGGCAAAAGTAAGAAAAATGAATAAATGCTCCAATAAGTGAGGGGATAAAAATGAGGTGAATGTAAATAAATAAAAAAACAGCGCCAATATGCCTGGCGCTGAGAATGATTGAGAGGTTCCTAGCAGATTCGAACTGCTGTAAACGGTTTTGCAGACCGGTGCCTAACCACTCGGCCAAGGAACCCTATTGTGGTTTTGCGAGTGCAAAGTTAGATTAAATTTTATTATATGCAAATAAAAATGGCGAAAAAAACGCTCTCCCCGCAGCTATGGGCGGATGCGGGGAAAGTGGCATAGGGTAAATTGTTGTCACATGATGTTTGTGCGTTCGGTAATTTCGGCGTCGGTCATGGTGTAGCCTCCAAGAGAACCTTCTTTTGCCTGAATGCAGATATAAGTCATCGGGGTGGTTGATGTGCATTTGATATTGCGGTCGCAATTTGTTGCAACGCGTACGACAGATCCTTCTGCGATGTCAAATGCCTGGTCGTTTACCTGGAATCTTCCGGCTCCAGATAATATGATATAATTTTCTTCATTCTCCTTGTGGCTGTGAAAGAAAGGTACTTCAGCTCCGGTGGGAAGAGTGCCGAACGATATTTCACAGGAAGTGGCACCGGTAGCATCCTTTACAAACTGTTTGCCTTCAAAAGCAGTCAGGTTTCCAACAGTAGCATGGGTGAATTTCTTACCTTCATTGAGGATTTTTACGTCGTTCATGATTTTTTGTATGTTTAAATGAATTGATTAACTTTGTGAATGAAAGTCACTTTATTTTAGTAACTGCAAAAGTATGCTATTTATGCTTTAGAAACAATACGTTACAAAAATATAATGATGTTACTTTCAGGTTACTTTTATTGAAAATGAATGCATTGAACCTCAAAGAAAATTTAGAAAAATACGCCTCAACCGAGCAATGCCCGGTGCGTAATATCCTTTCCCGCTTCTCCGGGAAATGGTCGATACTGGTTCTGTGTATTCTGTCTGAAAATCCTGCGACACGCTTCAGTGAAATCAGTAAGGCGATTCCCGATATTTCATCAAAAGTGCTTAGTGATACTCTTAAGAACCTCGAGAACAATCGACTTATCGCGCGTAAACTCTATGCCGAAATACCTCCGCGCGTTGAATACAGTCTTACTCCGTTGGGAAAGAGTCTGATGCCGATACTCGGCAATTTAATTGGATGGGCGATAGAGAATTTTAATAAATTCCCGGAAAAGAATCCGAGTTGAGAATGAAATGGGGGTATTTGCACAACAAAAATATATTGTATTATATATTAAGGTGTGAATAATAATAGACGTTGAGTGTAAATCTCTTTGTAAGAGAT
>CAMWUZ010000187.1 GCA_947177595.1 uncultured Porphyromonadaceae bacterium
CCGAAGTGATTCTCCGAAACGAGAAACGTATGCTTCAGGAAGCTGTTGACTCGCTTCTCGACAACTCCCGCAAGTCATCCGCAGTGAAAACAGAGGCTAACCGTCCTCTCAAATCACTCTCAGACAGCCTCAAGGGTAAGCAGGGCCGTTTCCGTCAGAACCTCCTCGGTAAGCGTGTTGACTATTCAGCCCGTTCCGTTATCGTTGTAGGTCCCGAGCTCAAAATGCACGAGTGCGGTCTCCCCAAAGATATGGCAGCCGAGCTCTATAAACCCTTCGTTATCCGCAAGCTCATTGAGCGCGGCATCGTCAAGACTGTCAAGAGCGCCAAGAAGATTGTTGATCGCAAAGAACCCGTTGTTTGGGATATTCTTGAGCACGTTATGAAAGGACACCCCGTGCTCCTCAACCGTGCCCCGACTCTTCACCGTCTCGGCATACAGGCATTCCAGCCCAAGATGATTGAAGGAAAGGCTATCCAGCTCCACCCCCTCGCTTGTACCGCGTTCAACGCCGACTTCGACGGTGACCAGATGGCTGTGCACCTCCCCCTCGGCAACGAAGCCATTCTCGAGGCTCAGATGCTCATGCTCGGTGCGCACAACATTCTCAACCCCGCTAACGGCGCACCTATCACCGTGCCTTCTCAGGACATGGTGCTCGGTCTCTACTATATCACCAAGCTCCGCAAAGGCGACAAAGGCGAAGGTCTCAAGTTCTACGGACCTGAAGAAGCCGAAATCGCCTACAATGAAGGTAAGGTAACGCTCCACGCTCCAGTATCTGTGGTTGTGGACGATATTGACGAAAACGGTAACCCCGTGCAGCGTCTCATCGAAAACACCTCTGTCGGTCGAGTGCTGGTTAACCAGTTCGTGCCTAAGGAAATCGGTTACGTCAACGAAGTTCTTTCAAAGAAATCTCTTCGCACTATCATCAGCAAGGTAATCAAGAAATGTGGTATTCCCCGTTCCGCGCAGTTCCTTGACGACATCAAGAACCTCGGATACCGCATGGCATTCAAGGGCGGTCTGTCATTCAACCTCGGCGACGTGATTATCCCCGCTGAAAAAGAGCAGTATGTGGCTGAAGGCTACGAGCAGGTGCAGGAAGTGATGAATAACTATTCTATGGGCTTCATCACCAACAACGAGCGCTACAACCAGATTATCGACATCTGGACGCACGTCAACTCCCGTCTTGCCGACACCCTCATGAAGCAGATCTCATCTGACCAGCAGGGATTCAACCCCGTTTACATGATGCTTGATTCAGGCGCCCGTGGTTCTAAAGACCAGATTCGTCAGCTCTCAGGTATGCGTGGTCTTATGGCGAAACCGCAGAAGAGCGGTGCTGAAGGCGGTCAGATTATCGAAAACCCGATTCTTGCGAACTTCAAGGAGGGTCTTTCGGTGCTCGAATACTTCATCTCTACCCACGGTGCACGTAAGGGTCTTGCCGACACCGCTCTTAAAACAGCGGACGCAGGTTACCTCACCCGTCGTCTTGTAGATGTGGCGCATGATGTCATCATCCACGAGGAAGACTGCGGCACCCTCCGCGGACTCGTTTGCACCGAGATCAAGAACAACGACGAAGTTGTTGCTTCACTCGGCGAGAGAATCCTCGGTCGTGTGAGCGTTCACGATATCATCGACCCCATTACCGGAGAAGTGATTGTTGCTGCCGGTGAGGAAATCAATGATGCCGCTGCCGACCGAATCAACGAATCTCCCATCGAGTCTGTTGAAATCCGCTCCGTGCTCACCTGTGAATCCAAGAAAGGTGTGTGCGCTAAGTGCTACGGTCGTAACCTCGCAAACAACCGCCTTGTACAGAAAGGCGAGGCTGTCGGTGTCATTGCGGCACAGTCAATCGGTGAGCCGGGTACACAGCTTACACTCCGTACATTCCACGTCGGTGGTGTTGCGAGCAACATCGCTGCCGTATCTTCTGTAACCTCACGCTACGACGGTATCCTTGAAATCGACGAGCTCCGCACCGTCACCACAGATGAAAAGGACGCCAACGGTCGTCCGGTTGACGTGGTTATCGGTCGTCTCGCCGAAATGAGAATCATCGACCCCAATACCAAGATGATGCTCACCAACGCAAACATCCCCTACGGCTCCAAGCTCTACTTTGAAAACGGAGCGAAAATCAAGAAAGGCGATGTAATCTGCGAATGGGACCCCTTCAATGCCGTTATCGTCAGCGAAGCGGGCGGTAAGGTTCAGTACATCAACCTCACCGAAAATGTAACATACCGCGTTGACTCTGATGAACAGACCGGTCTGCGTGAAAAAGTCATCATCGAGTCTAAGGAGCGTGGCAAAGTGCCCGAAGCTAACATTCTTGACGAAAACGGACAGATTATCAAGACTTATTCGCTCCCTGTGGGCGCTCACCTCATGGTGGATGAAGGCACCGTACTCAAACCCGGTGAAATCTTCGTTAAGATTCCAAGAGCTACAGGTAGCGCCGGTGACATCACCGGTGGTCTCCCCCGTGTTACAGAGCTCTTCGAGGCGCGCAACCCGTCAAATCCCGCCATCGTTGCGGAAATTGATGGAGAAGTCAACTTCGGCAAGGTTAAGCGAGGCAATCGCGAAATCACCGTCACATCACGTCTCGGTGAAGTCAAGAAATACCTCGTGCCCCTTTCCAAGCAGATTCTCGTTCAGGAAAACGACTATGTTCGTGCCGGCACACCGCTTTCCGACGGTGCTGTAACTCCCGCCGACATTCTCAACATCATGGGTCCCACCGCAGTGCAGGAATACATTGTCAATGAGGTGCAGGATGTATATAGAATGCAGGGTGTGAAGATCAATGACAAGCACTTTGAGGTTATCGTCCGTCAGATGATGCGCAAGGTCAACATCCTTGATCCGGGAGACACTTGCTTACTCGAGGAGCAGATTGTTGACAGGCGCGCGTTTATGGAAGAAAACGGCCTCATCTGGGGCAAGAAAGTTGTTGTGGATGCCGGTGACTCGGAAACTGTCAAGCCCGGTATGATTATCACCGCACGAAAGCTCCGTGATGAAAACTCAGCGCTCAAGCGCCGCGACCTCAAGCTCATTCAGGTGCGTGACGCCGTGCCCGCTACCTCAGAGCAGATTCTCCAGGGTATCACCCGTGCTGCGCTACAGACTTCCAGCTTTATGTCTGCCGCATCATTCCAGGAAACTACAAAGGTGCTCAACGAAGCCGCTATCAACGGCAAGACTGACACACTCGAAGGAATGAAGGAAAATGTGATTTGCGGTCACCTTATCCCCGCAGGAACCGGATTGCGCGAATACGACCGTCTCGTGGTCGGTGGAAAGGAAGATTTTGACATCTACGAAGATGCCGAGATTGAAAGCATAATCATTGACAAACCACAGTCAGGCACTACGTCTAAATAATCAGTTAACCTATTGACGACAATGACCTCATCTAAACTTTTTTCATAAAAAACGTAAAAAGTTTAGGTGAGTTCATTAAAAAAAATAACCCACTTTCTTGAATAATAGAATAATGTGTTTTATTTTTGCCGTCAAAATAAAATCAAAACATCAAAAATGAAAAGACTTCTCACGCTTCTTGTTGTAATCACCGCCGGATTTTCTATCGCGCGGGCTGATTATTTGGAAGACCAGATGAACAATCTTGTGAATCAGAATGTGGTTTCTGAAATCTATGTATCTAAAGCGATGCTTAAGATGCTCCCCCCCGGAATTCAGAATAGAATACCCATGCTGAACAAGTTGGATGGTCTCACTGCTGTTACCGTTCTGACTGCGGCTGACAAAGTTGCCGTTCAGAAATGCCAGAAAGTTCTCAGCAACTCCCTCAATAATGCCATTACCACTACAGGTTTGGGAAAATTGCTCGAAATCAAGGACAGCAATGAATATTCAGCTGTTTTTGGAACCACAAAATCTGACGATACAAAAGATTATAGCAGAATCGTGGTTTACACGGAAACCGGTGATAACGGTCAGGTTGTCATTCTCAACGGCACAATCACTCCGGAAGTGCTTGAGCAGATCGCGCAGTCTATTTTGAAATAAGCCATACAACAGATAATACGCTCCCAAAGAGCCGGCTCACCGCCGGCTCTTTTTTTTGCCTTAATCTGATACCGGAATCTACTGACCCAATCTGATACCGCTCTCACTTATCGGGGAAAACTCCTCCCCCCGATTTTATGTTATACAAGTATCTT
>CAMWUZ010000188.1 GCA_947177595.1 uncultured Porphyromonadaceae bacterium
GTTGTATGCCGGTGAGAATGTATCGCCGCCATCAACTGTTCCTAACCGCAATCCTTTTTTAAGCCAACGCTCACGTTGTGCCGATGTGCCGTGGTTGAAGGATTCAGGTACCGCATATCCGCGTGCCTTTTTCTGAAGGTAATCGTCACCAATCTTTTGAGCGGCATCAAGAGCCTCCTCAATGTCTCCCGGCTCAAGAGAGCCGAACATCTCGTTATCGTGATGCGCCCACATACCGGCAAAATAGTCTGCCTGCAATTCCAGCCGCACACTGATTTTATTCGCCTCAGCCTCGCTTGCCCGGCTCATCGCCTGATGTGCTTTTCCAAGAATACCCAGCTGATTCTGCACATGATGCCCAACTTCATGGGCAATAACGTATGCGTATGCAAAGTCTCCGTCGGCACCGAGGGTACGCCGCATATCCTTGAAAAAGGATAAGTCGATATACACACAATTGTCTGCGGAGCAATAGAAAGGTCCGGTCTGCGAGGTCGCTCCTCCACATCCGCTCTGCACGGAGCCATTGAAAAGCACGAGTGTAGGCGGCTCGTATTCAAGCCCCATTTTCTGAAACTCCTTTGTCCACACATCTTCAGTGCCTGCAAGAATTTTTGCTGAGAATTCTTCAAGTTCCCGATCCTGAGCATCTGCAACATATTCCGTGTTCTCCTGACCTCCGGAAAGTAATGATCCGGATTCAGACATAAGCACTTCAAGAGGATTTCCTCCGGATATCCAAGCGATCAGGGCAGCGACAATTACGGCTCCAATTCCTCCGCCAAGAGCTAATTTACCTCCACTGCCGCGTCTATCCTGCACATTATTGCTACGGCGTCTTCCATCGAGTCTCATAATATCAAGTATTATAAATCAATATGGCTCACATCAACTTTCTCATCAAGAAACAGAGATGCGAGTCCGTTAAATTTCTCCGGATTTTCCGTTGTGAAATAGCGGCATACTCCATCCGTGAGCAACCGTTGCTGCATCTCGGGATGGCGACGGAGATAATCCATAAGGCTTTCCGCCACAATTTCTCCCTGCTTCACAACCTTGATATGCCCGGGCACTACTTTCCTTATTTTGGGGTACAGTATCGGGTAGTGGGTGCACGCAAGCACAATAGTATCAATCCCGGGGTCTTTATCAAGGAGTTCATTAACATATTTGCTCACAAAATAGTCGGCACCTTCTCCTGCCGCCTCATTGTTTTCCACCAATGGCACCCACATGGGACACGCGACAGATGTAACTGTGAAATCGGGTGAAATTTTGGAAATCTCCATATCATAGCTCCGGCTACTGACCGTGCCTTCCGTGCCAAGTATTCCTACATGACCGTTACGGGAAATGTCGCCGATCACTTCTGCCGTCGGGCGGATTACTCCGAGAACCCTTAACCCCGGTTCCATAGCCGGAAGGTCGGTCTGCTGTATATTTCTGAGAGCCTTGGCACTGGCGGTATTGCACGCAAGAATGACCAACGGGCAGCCCATATCAAAGAGCGCCTTTACCGCCTCAAGGGTGAATTGGTAAACAACGTCAAAAGAGCGTGTGCCATAGGGAGCACGAGCGTTATCACCGAGGTAGATATAGGAATATTCCGGCATCATCCGCCGAATATCCTTGAGAATCGTGAGCCCTCCGTAACCGGAATCAAATACTCCTATCGGTCCCTTATCCATCAGCCTATAAATTAAGCGGCCTCAACATAGTCGAGACCGCTTAGTTAATAATTTATCTCGAGGTTCAATAATTATTTAACATCAAGTTTAGCTTTCACAGCATCGGTAATGTCAATAACATCGCTACCGGTGTAAACGGGCACCATGTCCTCAAAGATAAACGTGAAGTTACCTTCCTTGCCGACAGCCATAATAGCATCGTGCACTTTCTGCTGAATGGGGGCAAAAAGCTGCTCCTGCTGACGCTGAAGATCGCGCTCAGCCATAGAGCGGAATTCGTTCATCTTATTATTGAGGTCCTGCAGGTCTTTCATTCTGCGGTCCTTAATCATAGAGGGGGTATCATCTCCGAGAGCCTGGAATTCACTCACCTGCTTATTCATTTCATCCTCAAAGTTCTTGAATTCTTCCTGATATTTATTGGAAGCTGCTTCAAGCTGAGATGCCGCTTCTTTAGTTTCGGGAAGAGCCTCAACAATAGGCTGTGTCTTGATGATGCCGAACTTACCCTGTGCAAAAGTAAGCGCGGGAACTGCAATAATGATTGCTGCGATAAATTTTTTAAGCATTGTATTTATTATTATCATGATTAATCTGAAGTTTACCGTGCAAATATACACTTATTATTTGGAATATCCTAACTTGGCAAGGACTTCGGCACTCACATCTATTCTGGGAGAGGCAAATATTATCTCTGTAGCGGATGCGCGGTCGAAGATACACTGGAATCCTCTCTCTTCCGCGACCGCCTTAACGGCATTGTACACCTCATCCTGAATTGGCTGCATCAGCTTGGAGCGCATGGTGAACAGTTCCCCTTCGGGTCCGAAGTATTTGTTTTTGAGCTCCATCGCCTCTTTCTCTTTAGCGGTGATAGCGGCTTCCTGCTTTTTTTTCTGGTCATCGGAAAGGAAAACCATATTGCTCTGATAGTCCTTATACATAGTCTCCGCCTGTTTACCGATAGCCTCAATCTCTTTCTGCCACTTCTGTGAAAGCTGATTGAGCTGATCGTTGGCAATCTCGTATGTGGGAATATTTGAAAGAATATATTCCATATCTACAAGCGCAAATTTCTGCGCGTGTGCAGCAAAAGCGCCTGCAATCAGCGCTACGATGGCTATAGCTATTTTTTTCATTGATCTCATATTTAAATAATGCGCATAGGTTTTATTAAAAGACAAATTGCCATTGTCCTGGTTTATTCCATCACACTTAAAAAATGTTAGAACTCCTGACCGAGAATGAAGTGGAAGTGACTTCCTCCACGAGTGCCATACACTTTGTCAAATCCATAACCCCAGTCGATACCCATCAGTCCGACCATCGGGAGGAAGATACGCACACCGAATCCACCACTACGCTTGAGATCAAACGGCGTGAAGTTTTTGACTGATGTCCAGGCATTACCACCTTCAAGGAATGCGAGACCATAGATAGTGGTAGAAGGCTGCAGCATGAAGGGGAAGTGCAATTCAACTCCGAGACGAGCATATGCGTAGCCCTCTCTGCCCCAGGGTGTGAGAGCACCATTGTCATAACCTCTCAACGCCACAGTTTCCGTAGCATAAGTATATGAGCCGCTCATACCGTCACCACCCATGTAGTAAGTTTCAAAGGGTGATTTGAGATATTTGTTGTAGCTGCCAAGCAGACCGAAGTCAGCACGGGTCATAAGAACAAATGTCCATTTTCCGTTAGGATCATTAAGAGGTGTATATGTGCGGCTTTGGAATTTGAGCTTCCAGTATTCAATCCATCTGTAAAGCTGCTTCTTAGCTTCCGGAGTGTTCTCCTGTGCGAGTTTCGCCCAGTTTTTCTTTCCGAACAGCGATGCCGGGGGAGTGAGGTGCAATCCGAGAGCGAAAGTAGAACCGCGACGGGTATATAGCGGATTGTCAATATTGTTTCGTGCAAGGGTTAGACCGAGAACAATAGAATTTGAGGTGCCATTGTTCATATAATACAGGTATTCCCAGTTTTTAAGGTTATACCAGTTATATGAAAGTTCGGTGGTGAAAGTGAAGAAGTCATCCGGCCATTTGAGACGCTTACCGTAGCCGAAAGTCACGCCAGCCATCTGTAGATATTTGTTGGGGTCATAGGCATCTTCGTAGGCGTTGCCATAGTAATCATTATAGCCATAGTTATAGCCATAGCCATAACCGTAGCCGTAGTTCATCCACGTGTTGTTGTAGTATGATGAGTTGACACCAGTCTGACGGCTGTAGTATGCAGACACGGAGAGTGAATTCGGACGTTTTCCACCAAACCAGGGGTCAAGGAATGAAATGCTATATGCCTGATAGTATCGGGCATTTGTCTGAGCCGATAGGGTGAATGTCTGACCTTCGCCCTGAGGGATAATACCCTTGTAAGAGCTGGGGTGGAAAAGGTTCTTGATAGAGAAGTTTGAGAACTTGAGCGATATCTTACCTATAAAACCAGTCTGACCCAACCCGAGTGAGAACTCAATCTGGTCATTTGCCTTAGATTCAAGCGGGAGGACAA
>CAMWUZ010000189.1 GCA_947177595.1 uncultured Porphyromonadaceae bacterium
GCGCACAGGTCTCACCGGGGCAATGGGTTTTATAGGTCTCACAGGCGTTGCGGGACTCATCGATCGGACAGGAGCCGCAGGGCGATGGTCAGGGCTTGCCTGGGGTTGCCTTCCGGGACGGGAATAACTGTTGTGGTTTCCCTGATTTGAAGGACGTATGGATTTATCTTTTTCTTTCTTACCGGAGTTGTTGTGGTCTTTGCTTGGAGAATTTTTTGCGGCTCCCTGATGACGACCGTTGTTCTGTCGTAGACTCTGGGTGCGCTCGTTCTGCTGGCGGTTTCTGTCAGACCGTCCGTTGGGCTGACCGGAAGCATCTGCGCTGCCGGCAATGAGCATCAGTGTGCATAAAGCGATGGAGATAAACGATCTTTTCATGATATTTTGTGAATAGTATTTAATGCTAAGACGCTAAAAGAGTATATAAAGTTTAAAGTAAATATTATAATATGTGTTAATGATAGAAATAGTATGAAAGTTGTTATTTGTACTGAGTTTTAGGGCGATATCGCATGAATGGAATTTTTTGATTAAAAAATGAGCTGAAAAATTTGGGAGTTGATGAGTCAAGTAATAAATTTGCAACTAAATTAGCGATAAAGTTTTATAACCAATAATAATACTCTACCCATGAAACCCTTAGAAAGAATTTTAGCCGAAAAACTACTGAAAATCAGCGCAATCAAGCTTCAGCCCGAACTGCCGTTCACATGGGCTTCCGGCTGGAATTCACCTATATATACGGACAACCGTAAGACCCTGTCATATCCCGAAGTGCGTAGCTTCATCAAGGTTGAGATGTGCCGTCTCATTCTTGAGAATTTCCCGGCTCCCGATGCTATAGCCGGAGTTGCTACCGGAGCTATCGCTATGGGTGCGCTTGTTGCCGATACCCTCGGGCTTCCGTATGTGTATGTCCGTTCAACTCCTAAAGACCACGGTCTGGAAAATCTTATTGAAGGTAATCTCAAGCCCGGTCAGAAAGTAGTGGTTATTGAAGACCTTATTTCAACCGGTGGAAGCAGTCTTAAGGCTGTTGAGGCTATCCGTGCGGCAGGATGTGAAGTTGTAGGTATGGCGGCAATCTTTACATACGGTTTCCCAATCGCGGTGAAACGTTTTAAAGATGCAGATGTCAATCTTCTTACTCTCAGCAATTATAATTCCATGCTTGAGGCGGCTCTCGAAACTGAGTATATTCGTGAGGAGGATCTGGAAACTCTCAAGGAGTGGCGTAAAGATCCCGCAAACTGGACAGCACGAAAATAAACGGAAGCTCCTATGGCTACATACTGCAGTAAACCTGCTTCAATCGGCAAACCGATTCAGGAGGTATATGAAAGAATCAGCAATATAGGCGCATATCAACAGAAACTTGATTCACTTCCCTCTGAGGTGAGGGAGAAAATCGGTGATGTGCGTTTTGAGGACGATGCTATCGTTATAACGGCGGCGCCTGTTGGAGAAATCAGGTTCGCGGTTAAAGAGCGGGTGAGTCCATCGAAGGTTACCCTTGCAGCCGAGCAATCTCCGGTGCCCCTAAACCTCACAGTGAATCTTGAGCCGGAAGGAGATAGTTTCACTAAGGCAACCAGTGTGATAGATGTTGAGATTCCTGCGATGCTTAAGCCTATGATTGGTGGCAAAATGCAGGAGGCGGCGGATAAATTCGGCGAGCTGATTTCTACATTCTTTGCATGAAGTTGACTTTTGCGGCGGTAGTATGCGTGCTGTTGTTTGCGTCATGTGATTCTGTTGACGACCATCGCATACCGTCGATGCCGGTGAGGATTGATTTCCCGACGGTTGGCGACTGGCAGCAATATGGTGTTTCGGCAGCACTTGACTCCCGTTCGTTTATCAAGACAGAGCGCTTGCCGCATGGCTTCCCATATACCGATATGTCAGCGACAGGTTTTGGCGGAGTTCTGTTGGCTTGTTCATTCGACAATGTCCCTCTTGCTTATGATTTGAGCTGTCCTGTTGAGGTATCTCCTACGGTGAGGGTATCGATAGATAAAGATAATAATGTGGCGCGGTGCAATAAGTGTGGAAGCACATATGATGTGTATCGCACGGGAGCGCCTTTGTCCGGTCCGGCAGTGGAAAAAGGCTATGCCTTGACAAGATATAGGGTGGCGCCCGGGCAGGAGGCGCTCCAGTACATGATTGTTATTCGGTGAACTTCCAATATTCCGCAGTGTTATATTTCCAAACAGTAATACTGCGATTATGGACTCTATTAAAGATAAAGTGGCTTTTGTTACCGGAGCGACAGCCGGTATCGGTCTCGCCTGCGCTAAGGCTCTTGCCGCGCAAGGCGCTAAGGTGACAGTCGCATCCAGAAATAAAGAAAAAGTGGATGCGACCGTTGATGCTTTTATTCGTGACGGCTATCAGGCGAGGGGAGCGGTTATGGATGCTTCTGATACCGATACCTGTATAAACGCGGTTGTCGATACTATACGCGAGATGGGTAGAATTGATATCGTGGTCAATAATGCGGGCGGAACTGATATGCGCCGCGATACCGCGGTTGAGAATCTTGATCTCGCATACTTTCATGATGTGATGAATCTCAATGTTCTTAGTACGCTTGCCACGATCAAGGCGGCATTGCCGTCAATGATTGCGCGTAAGAGTGGAAGTATAATCAATATAGCCTCAATCGGAGGTATCACCGGTGATTTCCGTGATACATACTATGGTATTGCTAAGGCTGGAATCATAAATCTAACCAAATATGTGGCTACTCAATATGGTAAGCAGGGAATAAGATGCAATGCCGTTGCCCCCGGAATTATAATGACCGGAGCTGTTACGGATAATTTACCGGAGGCTGTGCGTCAGATTTTCCGTGAGCAAAATGCTCTCGATACTCTTGGTCAGCCTGAAGATATAGCCGCTACAGTAGCTTTTCTTGCCGGTGAAGGTAGTCGCTACATCACAGGACAGACTATAGTGGTTGATGGTGGTATGACCTGTCATAATCCGACGATAGCGCAGATTCGGGCTTTGTATTCATAGGATTAATTTATTTTTGAATGTTTTTGTGCAAAATGTATTGCTAATATTAAAAATAGTAGTACCTTTGCAGCGCAAATGACCAACATGGTGAGCATAGTTCAGTTGGTTAGAACGTCGGATTGTGGTTCCGAAGGTCGTGGGTTCGAATCCCACTGTTCACCCTCTTTCTTTGTCGCGCTCGGATGAAACCGGGCGCGATATTTTTTTGCAATGCTTTTGTAACTCCGTTGTTATAGATCCGAAACTGATGTCACATTTCGGTGAAATTTGAAAGATGTTAAGTGTTAAATCTTCTGGCGATATTAATTTTGTACTCTGATTATATTGCTATCAATCTATTATGAAGCGTAAGACAATCGTATGGCTGGCGGTGATTATTCTGTTGATAGCCGCATTGTATAGCGGCGTGTGCATGCTCTCGTCACAGGATGATATGCACCCCGATACAGACAAGGCGAAGCTTTGCTATATACCGATACTTTCTGCTCCCGGAGAAATAGAGCTGATTCCTGGCTTGAGGTTTAAAGTGGATACAGGTAGCGATTTGAGTACGATCACAGAATCTGATCTCGCGCTTCTTGATTCTCTCGGTTTCAGCGTTAAGAAGAAATGGTATCCTGTAATAGGTCGGGATGGTGGAGGTAAATATAACTTCAATTTAAAAAGATACACTGTTGATTTGCCTCTTGTCCAGTATGATATTAAAACCGATGACCGTGGTAAAAAATATGGTGTGGGACGACTGAAGGACGCTACTGTTCTGCGGAATGTTGATTTCGTTCCATCAACTTCCGGAATGAGTGTGCTCGGCATCGATTTTCTTGAAAAATTCAAACTGGAGTATGATTTCACCAATAGAGCTATAGCGCTTTATCAGGCTGATCCTGATACAACCTATCTCACTTGTGCCGAATTATATACTTCAAAATCTCTCTTGCTGATGCCTATGCTCGGGAAGCGTTATTCGCTTGATCTGAAAGCTGCCGGATATGAGGGTAGATTTTTTATTGACTCGGGTATAAAGGATGCAAGAATAAAAATGCCGGCATCTCAGGTAGAGATTGTTCATAAGGCGGATCTTGTGGATGACACGGTAATTTCGGCTTTGGGCGCTTTTCCGGCGAAGGTTTACAAT
>CAMWUZ010000190.1 GCA_947177595.1 uncultured Porphyromonadaceae bacterium
GCGCTATACAAGATGAACCGTTTACACTGGCACCTCACTGAAGACCAGGGATGGAGAATCGAAATAAAAAAATATCCGAAACTCACAGATGTAGGTGCAAAGAGAGGTAGCACATCTCTCGGTTGGATTGCTTTTGCTCCTGACACCATTCCTTATTCCGGTTTCTATACTCAGGATGATATCAAGGAAATTGTTGCCTACGCTAAAGACCGCTTTATTGAAGTCGTGCCGGAAATAGACATCCCCGGTCACACTCAGGCTGCTGTTGCAGCATATCCCGAACTCCTCGCCTGCGACCCTGAAAATCCTCATGAAGTATGGAAAATGCAGGGTGTAAGCCGCGATGTGATGAACGTATCCAATCCAGCTGCCGTGCAGTTTGCCAAAGATGTCATTGACGAACTCATTCATCTTTTCCCATATGGATATATCCATCTTGGAGGAGACGAATGTCCCACTGACAAATGGGAAAAGAATGAGGCATGTATAGCTCAGCTGGATAGTATCGGCTCTACAAACTTCAGAGACCTTCAGCTCAATTTCTACAAAGAACTGACCGATCACATTGCTACCAAACCGAAAGATGAACAGCGCAAGCTCATTTTCTGGAACGAGGTGCTTCATGGAAATACCGATATACTTCCCCAGGACATGACTATCATGGCTTGGGTCGGTGCTGACAAAGCTGCTAAAGAAGCCGCTACAAGAGGTCTCACTACTATCCTCACCCCGCAGATTCCATACTACATCAACAGAAAGCAGTCTCCACTTGCTGGAGAACCTCTCACTCAGGGTTGGGGTACGGAAACTCTTGAAGCAGTATATAATTATGTACCCATGAAAGATGTACCTGCTGAACTTGCCGACAAATATCTTGGAGTTCAGGCTAATTTCTGGTCCGAATATGTTATCGCACCGGAGCTCCTTGAGTATCTGATGCTTCCACGCCTCTTAGCAGTGGCTGAAGCAGCCTGGACACCACAGGACAGTCGCAACTATGAAGATTTCCACAAACGTCTGCGCACTCACGAGGACATTTTCCAGACAAACGACTGGAATTACGCCCGGCACGCTTTCGCAAAGGAAATCTGCAAGAAGTGCAAGGAAAAGAAATAATCTGAAACGCACCTTAATATGAAAAATGCCCCGCTCGGGGCATTTTTCATATATAGAAATAAAATGACCGGCATCCGCTCCATCAAGGAGTGAGTGCCGGTCTTATAAATTCCACATCAAAGGATGCGATGAAACTCCGAATGACAGGATTTGAGTGCTCGTCCGCCTCTGTAATCCGCCTGGGCATTTAATGCCTCCCACCAGTGGGATGGGGCCCGCCATCGGCTGACTAAGCTTGTCTCGGTATTTCACAAGTAATTGATGAGTTTCCCAATCTACTTTGATGTGGTATACTTTGAAGCTGGTATTGTTTTTTGAAGTATTGAAGCGCTCTCGCTTCACTATTACAACACAAAGATAAAGCATCATGTTCACAATCACAAATTATATTTTCCGGTTTTTTCAAAAAAAATGCATTGTGATGTAACTTTATGCCAATTATTCTCCTCTAATTGATAAAATAGATAGAAAGATGATAATAAAACTCAAGGATGTAAACAAAACCTATCCCGGTGCGGTGCCCCTCCATGTGCTCAAAGGCATAGACCTGGAAATAGCCAAGGGGGAACTCGTATCTATCATGGGTGCTTCAGGCTCCGGTAAATCCACTCTCCTTAATATATTAGGTATTCTTGATAATTATGACTCCGGAGAATACTATCTTGACGGAGTGCTCATCAAGAATCTCAGTGAAAACAAGGCTGCCGAGTTGAGAAACAAAATGATAGGTTTTGTTTTTCAGAGCTTTAATCTCATCAGCTACAAGAACGCGCTTGAAAATGTTGCGTTGCCTCTGTTCTATCAGGGTGTATCTCGCCGCAAACGTAATGCCCTTGCTATGGAGCAACTGGAAAGAATGGGACTTGCCGACCGTGCCCACCATCTGCCGGGTGAGCTCTCCGGCGGTCAGAAACAGAGAGTGGCTATTGCCCGTTCACTCATCACACATCCCTCGATAATTCTTGCCGATGAGCCTACGGGAGCACTTGACTCGCATACATCTAAGGAGGTGATGAATGTGTTCCGTCAGCTGAACGACGATGGAATGACCATCATAATCGTTACCCACGATCCGAAAGTTGGTGACGCAACCAACCGTATAATTAGAATAGAGGACGGAATTATTCAACCGGAAAAGCCTGAGATTCATGTTTGATCTGATAAGAGAGATAGCCCAGACTATCAGGAATAATAAATTACGCACCTTCCTTACAGGATTTGCCGTAACATGGGGCATATTCATGCTCATTGTGCTGCTCGGCATGGCTCGTGGTGTGGCTAATTCATTCGAGGACAGAAGCAGCCCTGAACGGAACCGCCGCATCAATGTGCATCAGGGCTACACAAACAAACCCTATAAAGGGTACAAGGAAGGACGCTCCATCAAACCTAAAGCTGAGGATATTGATATGCTTGTCAGAGAGCACCCCGAAATAATCAAGGAGGTAAGTGCATATAAATATCTTAATAATGGAAACATCTCTTCTTACAAAGATTACATTTCCTCATACATTGAAGGTGTTTTCCCTGCTGAACAAAAGATGTATGACATCGAAATGATGGACGGCAGATTCATAAATTATGCCGATATCGAGTATCAGCGTAAAACGCTTGTTATCTGCAAGGAGGATGCCACCACCCTGTTCGGCGACCCCATGAAAGCTGTAGGACAGCGGGTTAAGTCACAAAACCTGTCATGGCTTATCATTGGAGTATATGACCACCGTTGGCTCACCGATGTTTATGCACCGTTCAGCACCGTTATGACTCTCGCGGGTTCGGACGGAACCCTGACTAATCTACAGGTTCTTCTTACTGAAGAGGGTGCCAATTCTCTTGAAACGTCAGAGGCATCCACCGAGACTGTGAGGCAGTCTCTCGCTCAGGCGCATGAATTTGACAAGGACGATTCAAGCGCGCTGTATCTCTACAACTATTTCGCGAGCTACCTCCGTGAAAAAGATGCGCTCGGATACCTCCACATTGCTATCCTGGTTATAGGCATATTGACATTGCTCAGCGGTATTGTCGGGGTAAGCAATATTATGTTTGTTTCAGTGAGAGAGCGCACCCATGAAATAGGTATTCGCCGTGCTATAGGAGCAAAACCCCGTTCGGTGCTTATGCAGATTGTACTTGAAAGTGTCACTATCACTACCCTGTTCGGTTACATAGGAATATTCTTAGGCATGGTCGTGATGCAGATTGTAAATCATTTCTTCGGTAAGAGCGATGTGCTCCACAATCCCACCGTTGATATTTCAATAGCTATTGAAGTGACCGTAGTGCTGATTATCGCCGGTGCGCTCGCCGGACTTTTTCCGGCAATAAAGGCTACAAAAGTGAAACCTGTTGAAGCACTTCGCGATGAATAATTTTTTAGACAATGAAAAATCCTGTTTTTGACATAGAGAACTGGCGCGAAATCGGAGCAACCCTCGCTCGAAACAAAACCCGCACATTTCTCACTGCCTTCGGTATTTTCTGGGGCACGGCAATGCTATCGCTACTATGGGGTGGAGCCGGCGGGCTTAAGGGAATGCTGATGAGAAACTTCAACGGAATAGATACCAATTTGGGAGCGATATTTCCAAGACGCACCACTATGCCCTACAAAGGTTTTAATAAAGGATTACGGTGGAGTCTTAACGAAAACGATCTCGCTGACATACGCCGTATGACACCCGGCATAGAATATTCTTCCGGTGTGTCGCAATTAGGCGCCAACCTCGCATTCGGCACTAAAAATAAACAGCTTCAGATCAGTGGTGTGGAGCCGCAGTTTTTCGACATCCAGAAACCTATTGTTATAAAAGGCAGAATTCTTAACGAAACCGATGAATTCAACAACCGCAAAGTCGTGCTTATCGGTAAAAGCGTTGCGGATGAAATTTTCGGTGACGAAGAGTGCCTCGGCAAATTCGTAAATATCGGCAATGTATATTTCCAGGTTGTCGGTGTGATCGCTCAGGCTAACGAAGCAAATATAGGCAACAGGCTGGATGAGAGCGCACTGATAC
>CAMWUZ010000191.1 GCA_947177595.1 uncultured Porphyromonadaceae bacterium
CTATCTTCACTGCGCTGAAAGTTGACCGTCCTGATGGTAGTATGCTGATTCTTGAAGTTGAGCAGCATATCGGTGAAAATACCGTGCGCTGTGTTGCAATGGAAAGCACAGATGGTCTCCAGAGAGGAGTCAGGGTTGATAACCTGGATCGTCCTATCGCTGTGCCGACCGGCGATCAGGTGAAAGGTCGATTGCTCAATGTGATAGGTGAGGCTATTGACCGTCTTCCGCAGCTCGACCGCGATAATCTCCGTCCTATACATCAGCCTGCGCCCGAATTCGATGACCTGACTATCGGAACAGAGATTCTCTATACCGGTATCAAGGTGATTGACCTTCTGGAGCCATACAGTAAGGGTGGTAAGATTGGTCTTTTCGGCGGTGCCGGGGTAGGTAAGACCGTGCTCATCATGGAGCTTATCAATAATATCGCAAAGGGTCATAACGGTTTCTCTGTGTTCACCGGTGTTGGTGAGCGTACTCGTGAAGGTAATGACCTTCTCCGCGAAATGATTGAAAGCGGAGTTATCAAATACGGCGACAAGTTCCGCGAGGGTATGGATAAAGATCAGTGGAATCTTGCCGATGTTGATATGGAAAAAGTCAAGGAGTCTCAGGCAACCCTTGTGTTCGGTCAGATGAATGAGCCCCCGGGTGCGCGTCTTCGTGTCGCTCTATCCGGTCTGACTGTTGCCGAGCAGTTCCGTGATCAGGATGGAGGCGGTAAAGAGATTCTACTCTTTATCGACAACATTTTCCGTTTCACTCAGGCTGGTAGTGAGGTGTCCGCGCTTCTCGGTCGCATGCCCTCTGCTGTAGGTTATCAGCCTACACTCGCATCTGAGATGGGTACTCTTCAGGAACGAATCACTTCGACTAAAAACGGCTCTATCACATCCGTTCAGGCTATCTACGTGCCTGCCGATGACTTGACCGACCCTGCGCCTGCAACCACATTCAGCTTCCTTGACGCTACTACGGTGTTGAGCCGAAAGATTGCCGAACTCGGTATATATCCCGCCGTTGATCCACTGGAATCAACTTCCCGTATCCTTGACCCGAATATTATCGGTGAGGAACACTACAATACCGCTCAGGCTGTCAAGCAGCTCCTGCAGAAATACAACGAGCTACAGGATATCATCGCTATTCTCGGTGTTGATGAGCTCAGTGACGAGGATAAGCTCGTTGTGAGCCGTGCGCGACGTGCGCAACGCTTCCTCTCGCAGCCATTCTTCGTGGCGGAGCAGTTCACAGGCGTTCCCGGCGTTATGGTGCCCCTGAGCGAAACAATACGAGGCTTCAAGATGATTCTCAGCGGTGAGATGGATGAATATCCCGAACAGGCGTTCCTCAATGTCGGCACAATCGACGAGGCGATCGAAAAGGGTAAGAAACTTCTTGCTGAAGCACAATAAATAGAATTAATAGAATTTTAACCACCAACCCACACGGCTAATATGACTCTGAAGATTATCTCAGCAGAAGATGTGGTCTTTGAAGGCGAAGTCAGCTCGGTGACACTGCCCGGACAGATGGGCGAGTTTACCGTTTTGAAAAACCATGCCTCATTGGTGTCGGTGCTGAATCCCGGCAAGATTACCTATGTAGAGGGCTCCGATTCTCAGAGTGTGCAGATTCAGGGTGGTCTTGTTGATGTTGACAATAACGTAATCTCCGTATGCCTATGCTGAAAGGTGCGATACATAAACTGGCGACATTCATTGTCATTGCGGTTGCGATGATATGTCCGGCTGTCGCATCTGCATCTTCGGAAGGTGAATCAAAAATAAATCCGAAGGAAATTATCTTCGAGCACCTCGGAGATGGATATGGTTGGGAGGTGCCTTTCAATCATCATGTCCGTATTCCTCTCCCGATTATTGTGTGGGGACAGGACGGACTTCATTGCTTCATGTCATCCAAGGTGGATCACGGCAAGTCATATACTCAGGGTAATGCCACTTTCCTTATATCGCCTAAGGACGGAGAATATCCCGGTAAACTTGTCGAGATAGTTGACGGTAAGGAATACCGCCCTTGGGACTTCTCGATAACCAAAAATGTATGCGCACTCTTCATAGCAGTGATTCTTGTTATCTGGAGTGTGCTTGCGGTTGCCCGCTGGCATAAGACTATGGGTCACAAGGCACCGCGGAAGTTTGTCGGTGCGATGGAATCGCTCATAACCTTTGTTTACGACGGTGTCATCAAACCCACTCTTGGAGCCAAAGCACCAAAGTTTGCCCCCTATCTCCTCACCGTATTCCTATTTATCCTGTTTATGAACCTTCTGGGACTTATTGTCGTATTCCCCGGCGGTGCTAACCTCACAGGCAATATTGCCGTAACACTCGTGCTTGCCTTGATAACATTCTTTATCACCAACTTCATGGGCACCAAGCACTATTGGAAAGAGATTCTTTGGCCGGACGTTCCGCTCTGGCTCAAATTTCCCATACCCATCATGCCCCTCATTGAAATATTCGGGGTGTTCACCAAGCCCGCCGCACTCACAGTGCGTCTCTTTGCAAACATGATGGGAGGACACATGATTGTCATCGTCCTCACACTCCTTATATTTATTTTCGGTGCTATGGGTGCCGCTGTTGCCGGAGCTACCACAGTCGTTTCGGTATGCTTCTCGGTATTTATGCTTCTCATAGATGTGCTTGTCAGCTTTATTCAGGCTTACGTGTTCACCATGCTCTCGACACTCTTCATCTCATTCGGTCAGGAGGACGGGCATCATGAGCCGCACAAACCCGCGCCACAGTCAACAAAGAATTAAATTTTAATCAATATACCATTTAAATCAACAGATTATGTTAGCAATGATTTTAGCAGAAATTAATGGAGTACTCGGTATCGGAGCTTGTATCGGAGCAGCCATCGCAGCTATTGGCGCTGGTCTCGGAATCGGTAAAATTCGGTGCGGCTGCAATGGAAGCTATCGCTCGTCAGCCCGAAAGCGCAGGTGATATCCGAAGCAACATGATTGTGATTGCCGCTCTCGTTGAAGGTGTGGCTCTCTTCGCTGTCATCGTTTGTGTACTTTCACTATTCCTCTAATCACACTCACTCACAATGGAACTTTTCACGCCTGATTTCGGCTTGATTTTCTGGATGTTTGTGGCTTTTGCCATACTCTTCTTCGTGCTGTATAAATGGGGCTGGCCGGCAATCCTCAAAGGGGTTGAGAGTAGGGCGGACCTGATTGACAAGGGAGTGGAGTACGCCCAGAATGCCAAAGAGCAGCTCGACCACGCGCGGGAGCAGGCTGACGCTGCGCTTGCTGAGGCAAGAAAGCAGCAGGCTGATATGCTCAGAGATGCCGACCGAATGAAAACACAGATTATCGAGGAGGCTAAGGAAGCAGCTAAAAAAGAAGCGGCTAAAGTTATGGATGCCGCAAAGCTCTCTATCGAGCAGGAAAGAAAAGAGGCTGAAAAGCAGTTCCGAAACGAAGTGAGCGCTTTTGCACTCGATATCGCTACTAAAGTGGTCAAAGGAGAAATGGCTGACAAGGCGCAGCAGAAAAAACTTGTCGATTCACTCCTTGATGACATGGAAAAACAAAACTGATTGACCGGAAGATGAACGAAGGACTCATTCCTAAAAGATATGCCAAGGCTATTTATGAGGTTGCCGCTGCCGCAGGAAAGCAGCAGCGCATGTATGAGCTCATGAATGCCCTCGCGTATGCCTTTGACATTGAACCGGACATTCAGAAAGCACTCGCTAATCCATTTGTTCCGGCTACCGACAAGATCGCACTGCTTGACACAGCTGCCGGCGCAACGGATTCCGACACCGAGTTCGCAAATTTCCTCACCCTTTTGCAGCGAAACAAGAGATTTGCTTCTGCCAGAGCTATAGCACTCGCATTTCTCACTGCATACAGAGCCGCAAACAATATCAGAGTAGTCAAAGTGTGCGTTGCGGCGCCTCTTGACCCTGCTGAAGAGCAAAGACTCAAAAATATTATTGCCTCACATCTCGGAAATGCCACGATGGAATACTCTACCGAGGTTAAGCCCGAGCTGATTGGAGGATTCACCGTGCAGTCCGGCAATGAACGCCTTGACGCATCGGTTGCCAACGAATTAAAGCAATTGCGTTTGAACCTTATAAG
>CAMWUZ010000192.1 GCA_947177595.1 uncultured Porphyromonadaceae bacterium
TTTCCGTATACTGGTAAACCGGTCGAATAATCAACCGAATCAGCCGATGATGAGTATTACAATCGAAATTACAATTGAAAAAACCGGGTGGTCAAGAAAAAAATTCTTTTTCATGGCGCTGCGTTATTTCTCAATCTCCGGGGTTATAGTCTCCGGTTTAACCTTCAAGCCGTGGCGCAGCTTATGAAAGCCTTCGGTCACAATGTTCTCCCCACCCGCAAGACCGCGCTCAACAAGAACTTCCGTGCCGATTTCGGGTCCGGTTTCAATAAAGCGCTTTTCAACAACGCTGTCGGGACGCACAACATATATATATGCTGCACCTTTATCAACTGTCAGAGCTTTCTGAGGAACAACAACAGCCTTATCGCGCACATCAAGGAGGAGTTTCACTTTGGTAAACTCTCCCGGAAGCAGATTTCTGTCAGGGTTGGGCATCTCGGCATGAACTCTGAAAGTACCTGTCTTTGGATCGACCTGCGGATCGGCAAAGTCAACCTTGCCCTTGAACGGATATTCCTTACCGTCGGCAAGAGTGATTGTCACAGTAGATTCCCAACCACGCTCGGTGTCATTCTCACCTATAATAACATTTCTTGACTTGCTTCTGAGATAATCAAGACCGGTCATGCTGAAATCTACACTGACCGTATCGGTCTTAACAACCGCCGCAAGGAGAGACTGGGCTGACGGTCCCACCAGAGTGCCTATATCGGTTGAGCGCTCTGAAATATATCCGCTGATGGGCGCCTTTACAGTTGTATATCCGAGAGTGAGCTGCGCCTGTGTAAGATCTGCCTGACACACGGCGACATCGGCAACCGCCCCTTCGTATGCAGCCACAGCATTGTCAAGGTCAAGCTGACTCGCGGCATTTGCCTCGAATAGCGGACGGATACGGTCAAGATCCCGCTTCGCCTTTACCGCGTTGGCTTTCGCCTTATTCAGGAGCGCCATTGCCTTGGTAGCTCTCGCGCTATAAATAGTCGGGTCAATGATAAAAAGGGTCTGTCCTTTATTCACATACGAGCCCTCCTGAAACAATATTTTCTGCAGATAGCCCTCCACTCTCGCTCGTACCTCAACATATTGCTGGGCATTGATTCTGCCGACATATTCGCCGTAAATATCCACGTCTCTCACAACTGCCGGTTCTACAGCGACTACCGGATACTTCTCAACATCGGCGTTCTTATCTGAGCGGAAGAAAAGCAAATATATTATGATACAAGCAATAATTATCACACCTGCAGCTATAAGGCTTTTGGTGGACTTTGGCAACCGCCGGAATAAAGTTAATTTAGCCATTTAAATCAAAGCATAATTGTAAATGAATGAATCTTATAATCTCCTCGCAATAAGAGTTTATATAACCCTGCTAATTATAACATCTCCAGACGCATTATTGTTTACGGTCGAGGCGTACTACATTCTCAACATGGTGAGTGTGAGGGAACATATCCACCGGACGGACAGCCGTGACAGTGTACTTGGCATCAAGCAGAGCAAGGTCACGCGCCTGGGTTGCGGGATTACAGCTCACATATACGATTCTTTCCGGCTCCGCTTCCAGAATCACATTCACTACATCGGTATGCATACCGGCACGGGGAGGATCCACAATCATAACATCCGGTCTGCCATGCTTCGCAATGAAGTCGGAGGTAAGTACATCTTTCATGTCGCCGGCATAAAATTCAGTATTTGTTATGCCGTTGACTTCAGAATTGAGTTTCGCATCCCTAATCGCATCCTCAACATATTCAATACCTATTACATGGCGCGCGTCACGCGCTACAAAGTTGGCTATCGTGCCGATGCCTGTATAAAGGTCATAAACCAGTTCGCAGCCGGTGAGTCCTGCAAATTCCCGAGCTATCTGATACAGGCGGTATGCTTGCTTGGAGTTGGTCTGGTAGAAAGATTTCGGACCGACCCTGAATCTGAGCCCTTCCATCTCCTCTTCTATATAAGGCAGTCCGTGAAAGGTTATTACTGGTAGATCTCCGAATGTATCATTCAGTTTGGTATTAACCACATATAGCAGAGAGGTAATCTGTGGAAATTTCTCCTTAACTGCGCTGAGAAGCTCATCAATCTTCTGCGGATCATCCTCCCCTACCGCTATAAGCGCCATTATCTGACCGGTCGAGGATATACGTACCATGAGAGTGCGCAGAAAACCATGCTGTGCCTTGAGGTCATAGAAGCTGTAGCCGTGCTCCTTGCCGAAGTTCTTTATGAATTTGCGCAAATGATTTGAAAAATCGTCCTGAAGATAACAGCGGTCAATATCGAGCACTTTATCAAATGCATCCGGAATGTGAAACCCGGCGGCATCTCTGTCCGGAAACTCCTCGCCGCTTCTCAGCTGCTCGAAAGTGAGCCAGCATTTATTTGAGAAGGTGTATTCCATTTTATTTCGGTATTCCCAGATAGGATCAGCTCCTAATATCGGACTGATTTCCGGGAGCGGAACTTTGGCTATACGCTCAAGCGCGTCTGTGACCTGTTTCTGCTTGCATTTCAGCTGAAACCCGTATGGCAGATGCTGCCAGCGGCATCCGCCACAAACCGTGAAATGCGAGCAACGCGGTGCGACCCTGATTGCAGAGGGTGTTACCATATGCTCGATATGCCCCTCGGCATACGATTTCTTTTTGCGGTCAATCTTCACATCGGCTATGTCGCCGGGTGCTCCAAACGGCACAAACACCACCATATCGTTGACGCGGGCTATGGAATTACCCTCGGCAGCAACATCCGTTATCTCAACGCCTTCAATCAGAGGCAGCTCTTTTCTCTTCCTCGCCATTGGCTATAGTATTGCAATTTTATGAATTTTCTGCAAAGCTACTCAATAAAAGAAAAATGAGGAGCACCTTTACTAAAATCTTTAAAAATAATTTCCCACACTGAGATATATTATTTAATTTTGCATCACCCCCACCATGATCAACACCTCATTTACCGGGGTCGAGTAATTTGAAATATCAAAATTCAATATTTATTAATTAATACAAATACAATGAAAAGAGTTTACACCTTTGGAGACGGCAAAGCAGAGGGAAATGCCTCAATGCGCAATCTCCTTGGCGGTAAAGGCGCGAACCTTGCCGAAATGAATCTTCTCGGTATGCCTGTGCCTCCCGGTTTCACTATCACAACCGAAGTGTGCACCGAATACACCCAGTATGGCAAAGAAGAGGTTGTTAAACGCCTTACTAAGGATGTCGAGGCTGCTATAGCTCATGTAGAGCAGCTCACCGGCAAGAAATTCAACGACCCTTCCAATCCCCTGCTCGTGTCTGTCCGCTCAGGCGCGCGCGCTTCTATGCCGGGCATGATGGATACCGTTCTCAACCTCGGCATGAATGATGCTACAGTAGCTTCTCTGGCTGAAAAGAGCGGTAATCCCCGCTTTGCATGGGACAGCTACCGCCGCTTCGTGCAGATGTATGGCGACGTTGTTCTCGGCATGAAGCCCAAGAGCAAGAACGACATCGATCCATTCGAGGAAATCATGGAGAAAGTGAAAGCCGAAAAGGGTGTGAAACTTGATACCGAGCTTGATGTTGATGACCTCAAGAACCTTGTAAAGCTCTTCAAGGCTGCTGTTAAGGACTATACCGGCAAGGATTTCCCTGACAGCGCATGGGAACAGCTATGGGGTGGCATCTGCGCTGTGTTTGACAGCTGGATGAACGAGCGCGCTATTCTCTATCGCCGAATGAACCAGATTCCTGAGGAATGGGGAACAGCTGTTAACGTTCAGGCTATGGTTTACGGTAACATGGGCAACAACTCCGCTACAGGTGTTGCATTCAGCCGCGATGCCGCTACCGGTGAGGATATCTTCAACGGTGAGTATCTTATCAATGCTCAGGGTGAAGACGTTGTTGCCGGTATCCGCACTCCCCAGCAGATTACTGTAGAGGGTTCTCGCCGCTGGGCAGCCCTTCAGGGCATCAGCGAAGAGGAACGCGCTACCAAATATCCCTCACTTGAAGAATCTATGCCTGTTTGCGCTGCCGAGCTTATCGACATCGCTCACAAACTCGAGGCTTATTATAAGGATATGCAGGATATGGAGTTCACCATTCAGGACGGCAAGCTCTGGATGCTCCAGACCC
>CAMWUZ010000193.1 GCA_947177595.1 uncultured Porphyromonadaceae bacterium
TGACCATCGCCCTGCGGCTCCTGTCCGTCCGATGAGACCCGCAACGCCTGTGAGACCTATAAAACCCATTGCCCCGGTGAGACCTGTGCGCCCTGTAAGACCAGCTTATCGCCCGGGAAGACCGGTATATAAGCCCTGGGTAAGACCTATCCGCCCCGCATCATGGCGACCTGTGGGAGTTCTCCCCGTTATCCGTCCGCTTTTCGGATTAAATTTCGGTATGGGGCTGAATGCGTCAATAGACCTGCTTAACAACAATGGATATTCAGTATATGAGTACGGTAACGAGACCGTTTATCTCAATAACGTGACTGAGCTGAATCTACTCTGGCAGGAAGGCATTCTATCTTATGACAACGGAGGACTTGCACGAACACAACTATATTACTCCACACCTCGTTACGATACCACTCGTTATAATCAGGTATATTCCATCCTGTCTGCGCAGTATGGCTTGCCTGTAAAAACAAACCTGCCAGGTGGCGGAATACAGGCGACATGGTTCGGCAACAACGGAGGATATATACAGCTTGATCTCAGGGGAATGCAGACTTACGGAGGTTCCAATCAGTTCTTCACCACCCTGACATTCGGCAACTGAGAAGTCTATTCTAAAAATTTACGCCTAACCGCACGCATGCATAGTTGAGTCCGTCTATATTGAAGCCGGACTCACTTTTTGCATTGAGATTTACATACTGATATCCCACTATAAGATATGAATTGAATGATTTGCCTTTGGCAAGATTAAAGCCGAGACCGGGAGCGATATATACTCCCGTATGGTTGCTGTTATCCTGCATATTGACAAACGCGCATCCCACTCTCGCATCTAAGAAGCAAAGAGATGGGGCAGTGCGGAAATTGCTGCGTAACACTCCATAAACCGGAAACATACGAGCACTATTACTCACCATAGAACTCATGCCGGCACCTATTCCGATAAAATCGATCACACCTCTGCGATAACCGAACGCGGCATTGATATTCAGGGTTGACATATCGTTACCCGTAAGATCAATCGCACCGCCGATATCTGCTCCCCAGGCAAATCCTGAATGGAGTTTGGTTTTCACCGGCTCTGCGGCAGAGACATATGATACCGCGTTTAAAACGCAACAAAATAGTAGTAGCAGTTTTTTCATTATTCCGGTAGTTTGGTGAGAGTTACACAAGCCCATTTGTTTTGTTCGGTAGATTCAGTCATAGCGAGTCCATATTTTTTCGCCCCCGCGGTAATCACGGGAATATCATCGGTGTAAAATCCGCTCAGAAACATTGTTCCTCCGGAGCGCAACGCACGCGAATATGCCGCAATATCCGCCACAATGATATTGCGGTTTATATTGGCGAGCAGCATATCCGCATCATTTTCATTCTCAATACATCTCACATCTCCGAGACGAATATCTATCTCCGGATGAGAATTCAGTGCTATATTTTCCAGCGCGTTGGCATGAGCCGCAGGATCAATTTCCACCCCGATCACCTCCTTCGCTTCCTCCATCGCGGCTATAAGCGCAAGAATTCCGGTACCGGTTCCCATATCTATCACCTTTTTGCCTTTCACGTCACAGTTCATGATACGCTCCGCCATCTGCGAAGTAGTGGCATGATGACCTGTACCAAACGCCATTTTCGGATCAATCACTATATCCAGCCTACACGTTGGCACATCCTTGTGAAAAGAACTGTGAATCACACATTGATTACCAATAACTATAGGTTTGAAGTAGTTTTTCTCCCACTCCGCATTCCAGTCCTGACCCTCAATCACATCTGAGGACACTTTTAACTCGCAGTCAAACGGCAAAAGCGATGAAATCTCCGTGCAGTCCGGTGTGAAATCTTCTTTCTTTATGTAGGCGGTAAGTCCGGTTTCATCAGGCACAAAACTTTCAAAGCCACGTTCGGCAAGAATCGCGGCTATAACGTCAGTAAAAGTTTCATTACAAGGTGTGAGGTCATAACGCGCCTCAACATAATCATTCATAGCAACTAAAGAAATGTGATGGAAAAGTTGCCCGAAACATCGGGCAAAGATATAAAACAGGCTTATGCAATCAGCGCCTGCGCATCAGTCCCCGGGCTTTTTTAAAAATCCGGAAAGCTATTATCGCATAGTCAACATAATTGAGACTACCGAGAATGCGACCTATTAACCCTCCCGAACGGGTCATCGCTGTACTTGAGTAAATACTTCTCGCACTTGCCGACATCCGCTCCTTCTCAATTTCGAGACGCGCCTCGGTATATGCCTGCTGATACCTCAGCTCATCAATATCGTATCCTTTCCAGTCAGGATGGTTTTCTGTAAGTTTCACTTTCTTGTCCATAATCGATTTCAAGAGAGAAACAGTTTTGAGATAAATCTTGCGATAGGATTCATTATAAACGGCTTACGGAAGATAAAGAGAATCGCTATCAATATCAGATACATGAAGCTGATGCTGGCATATCCCCATCCAAGACCGATATATGGAGCCAACCAGTGGGCTGCCGCCATAGAAATAAAGAAGATAAACACCACTGCAAGCACAAATGCCGCTACAGCCACTGCTCCTGCAGTGAGAAATACTGTGACTTTCTCCGCCATAGTCAGCCTTGCATATCTGATATACAGCTTCGCGTAATCCGTAAATTGATTACGTATCTGTGAGTATTGGTTTGATTTATCGCTCATTTCAGAACCGGTTTGTGGAAGTTAAAGGCACACAACCGCAGCGAAGATAATTCTCCCCGCTGCAAGATGTGTTACCACATGTGTTTCAGACTTATTGCTCTTCAATTTCGCTTGTGAGCTGCTCAACGAGAGCATCAATTTCATTCTCGGTACAAAGAATACCTTTTTTCTGAAGGATTTCCTTAATCTTGCGACGGGTTGTCTCACCTTTCTCAGGAGCAAGCAGCACAGCTGCTCCCGCCCCTACTATCGCTCCGCCAATGAAGGCATAAAGTATGCTGAGATTTTTCATAAAGACAATTATTTATTGTTGATTTCCTCGGCAATCTCCTCAGCGAGCTCTTCAATTTTGCTCTTTTTGAGCCTGATACCTTTCGAACGGAGGAATTTTACTATTTCATCACGGGTGGTTTCGCCTTTTTCAGGAGCAAAAAGGAGACCTACAGCGGCACCGGCAACAGCACCGCCGATAACAGCTAAAATAATGTTTAGTGGTTTCATAATGCTTATCTGGTTTAATGTTTTCCTTTATAACAAATATGGCGGCAAAATGTTAGATACACATATTAATTTTATGCCTCCGCCCTGCGAAGATAAACATTTGTCACTATTTAAGCAAATGCCAGCCACAAAACTCATCAGTCACCTGTGCAACCAAGATAGGCAGGTTCAAATTACTCTGCAACTCTTTGTGAACTGCACCGATAAATTACAAAAAGACAATAAAATTCACTATATTTGCACTCAGATCACTTTCACGCAAAAAAATGACACATATTAATAACGCCGGAATAATTCACTATGTGCGGATTATCATGTTTTTTCTGTACCTGGGAATTTCAGGCGCTTCGTTTGCCCAACAGACTCCCGACACAAGATTTGATTATGACCATTTCAGTTTCAGACTCCTGGACGCTCCGGGAGAATGTGAGTTGTTAGGTATAGCTGAGGGATATAACCCGTCCGGTGATTTAATAATTCCGGCAACAGCCATATATAATAATAACACCTATTCCGTAACCTCCATTTATGGATATGCATTCTCAAACAAGTATAAAATCACCGGTTCACTCACGATTCCCGAAAGTGTCAGATCTATCGGTGTAGGCGCATTTTACAATTGTAAAGGTTTAAAAGGAATACTTACGATACCATCCAAGGTAACTAAGATTGGAGCTACAGCATTCGCTTTTTGCACCGGTTTCTCGGGGCTGACACTGCCGGAATCCTTAATCGAGATTGGCAACAGCGCATTCAACCAGTGTAAATTTTTGACCGGCAGTCTTAATATTCCGGGAAAAGTCACCACTATCGGAGATCACGCCTTTTATTCATGTAAAAATTTTACCGGACCGCTTGTCATTCCTGAGAGTGTCACAAGTATCGGTAAGAATGCCTTTGCGAGTTGTAGCGGTTTTACCGGTCCACTCA